>JAYUCR010000411.1:0-8162 GCA_043740165.1 Acidobacteriota bacterium
CCGCTCCTCGGAGATGTCCCGCATCGCCGTCGTCGCGGCGCCTCGCATCCGGCCCCGCGGCGCGGCGAACGCGGCCCATGCCAATACTCGGACAGGCTCCTATTCGCCACATGAACCTTCGCGCTCCTTCGGACTCCGCGCCCCCGTTGGCGCGGGCATTGTTGCGGTGCGGAAATTATATTCCTCCCGGCCATGCGCCGCCGCCGATTCGCCCTTTCCGTCCTCTTCCTGGCGACGGGGATCGTCTGCGCCTTGGCGGCATCGGACCTCGACCCGCTCCCGCTCCCCGTCACGGCCGCGATCGACAGCATTGTCAGCGTCCGGGTGCGCGACGTGAAGCGGCGGCCGGTCTGGCGCGAGGACCATTTCGAGAGCGTCGAAGTGGATGGAAAGGGGGCCGGATCGGGTGTCGTGGTCTCGGAGGACGGCCTGATCCTGACCTGCGCCCATGTCATCGACGGCGCGCGCGAGGTGCGGATCCGCCTGGCCACGGGCCGGGAGGAAACCGCCACCGTGGTGGCGGTCGACGCTGCATCGGACCTGGCGTTGCTGCGCGCCTCCGGAGGCGCCTATCGGCCGATCCGCTTCGCGCCGGGAAACGTTCCGGAGCGCGGCACGCCGGCCTTCATCGTCGGGAACCGTGACGATCGCGGGCCGGAGATCGAGCCGGGCCGGATCGGAGTCCACCGGCTGGTGCGGACCGGAGTGCGGCCGATCGAGTTCTGGGCGGAAGTGGAAGGACGCATCGGGCCGGGCAATTCCGGAGGGGCCGTGCTCTCCGCCCAAGGCGAGCTGATCGGCATCCCCGGGCTGCAAATCGTCCCGAGCGGCACCCCGGCATCGGCTGCCGGTTCATCGGGCCTCTTCATCCCCGCGGCCCACGCGCGGCGGGCCTTGGCGCACCTGCGCAACGGCGCGCGGCCTTCCTGGGCGTGGCTCGGCCTGCTTCTCGAGGATCCCCTGCTGGCCCAGACCGACGGGCGCGGCTGGTTCCCGGGAGACGGGCCGGTGGTCCGGCAGGCTTTTGTCGGCGGCCCGGCCGCGGCGGCCGGTTGCCGGAAGGGCGATCGGATCGTGGCCGTCGGCTCACGATCGGTGCGCGATGCCTTCGAGGCGCAGGATGCCGTCCTCGATCTGGCGGCGGGCCAGGCCACCACCATCACCGTCGAGCGCGGCGGCGCGCTCCTCCTGCTGGAGATCGCCGCGGCCCTTCGACCCGACGATCCGCGGCCCGACCCGCTCGACGATTTCGCCCTGCACACCGGGCTGCGGCTGCAGCCGGAACTCGGGAGCCGCAGCGACGTCACCCCGATCGCCCTGGCCTCGATGTCGCGCGCCGCGAGCCGCGGCCTGGCCGGCCCGGAGGCGGCGCTTCTCGCGGAACGGCCGCGGCTGGCGTCCGTCCTGCCGGGGGCCGACCTGCTGCGCGGCCGGATGCGCCGCACCAGGGTCACCTCCGAGGAAAACCTGGCCTCGCTGATGACCCGCTGCTTCGTCGACGATCAGTTCGTCGCCCTGGTGCACTGGGAGATCGGGCCCGGCCAGGCGCTCGACCGCGTGCACGTCCACCGCAAGATTTACCCCATCATTATCTAGCGGCGTGCCCCGGGTAGACCTTCTCCCCGGCGAGCACCTTCGCCGGGAGAGCGTTCTCCTTCGGCGGTATCGGGCAGTTGTAAACGCTGGTGTAGGCGCAGAGCGGGTTGTAGGCGCGGTTGAAGTCGATGGTGTAAAGCCCGTCCGCCGGCGCCGCCAGATCCAGGTACCGCCCCGCCCCGTACGTTTCGTTTCCCGACGTCCGATCGGTGAACAGGATCGACAGCTCCTCTTCCGGCTGGCGCACGAAGAGCGGCTGGTAGGCGTAGACGCGCAGCTTCGGCGCTCCCGGGACGGCCAGCTCGAAGTAGCCGGCGCGGCGGTATTCCTTGACGCGGCCGAGCGAGGTCTGCAGCCGCATCGTTTCCGGTTGCGGGAAAGGGACCAGGCGGGCCTGGAACCGCCAGGCGGGATCGATCGGGAAGGCGGCCGGGGGAACGAACCGCTCCCCCTCGGTGCGCCGGCTGTCGAACAGGACCACGATGCCGGTCTCCGCCTGAACGTAGGGACGCATCGCAAACGGACCGACCTGGATGAGGGTCTCCTCCTCCACGATTTGCGACGCCGCCGCCCCTTCGCCGCCCGCCGCGGCCATCGGCTTCCCGCCGACCCGGATCTCGCCTCCCGGGGCGAGGCGCTGCAGGCGGAAGCGCCACGGCCCCCCCTGGTTCAACGGGGGGAGCAGGCCGATCGACAATTGCCGGGACGCCACCCCCGGCGCGTCGAGCCTCAGATCCGCCCCCTCCGCCGATCCAGCGACCGCGTCGTGGGCCGCGGCGCCCGCGGGGAAGTCATAGCGCACGACGGCGCGCAGCGGCGACCAGGGGTTGTCGCGGAAGTAGGCCTCCTTGGCGTGACGCTCCGCCTCGACCGCGGGGGCGCTGGCCGGCGCCGCCCCCGAGGCCAGGAGGCCGCCCGCCACGAGCAGGAGAGCGCTTGCGGCGCGCCTCATGGGCCCACCTCGCGGTGGCGGAAACAGTCGACCAGGTGATCGTTCACCATGCCGGTGGCCTGCATGTGGGAGTAGCAGATCGTCGGTCCGACGAAGCGGAAGCCGCGCTGCTTCAGATCCCGGCTCATGAGCTCCGACTCGCGGGTCATGGGAGGGACCTGCCGCAGCGTCCGCCAGCGGTTGCGGATCGGCCGACCTCCGGTGAAGCGCCAGACGTAGGCGTCGAAGGATCCGAATGCCTCCTGCACCCTCAGGAAGGCGCGCGCGTTGCCAATCGCGGCGTCGATCTTGGCCCGGTTGCGGATGATCGCCGCGTTGCGCAGGAGGGCGCGCTTACGGTTCCCGTCGTAGGCCGCGACCTTGATCGGATCGAAACCGGAGAAGGCGGCGCGGTAGGCGGCGCGCCGGCGCAGGATGGTGATCCAGGAGAGGCCGGCCTGCGCCCCCTCGAGCACCAGGAACTCGAACAGGGTCGTGTCGTCGTGCACCGGGACCCCCCACTCTTCGTCATGGTAGGCGACGTAGACCGGATCGGTCCCGGCCCACCCGCAGCGCGACTTCGTTTTCATCCGAGCAACCCCTTGAGACGCGCGTGCCCGGCGCGCGACAGCGGCAGCCGGGTTCCGTCGCGCAGGATGGCGATGCGGCTGTCCTTGGCATACAGCTCGATGCTCTTCAGCCGTTCGACGTTGAGAAGGTACGACCGGTGGATCCGGATGAAGCGCGCCGGATCGAGAGTGCCCTCGATGGCGGCGATTGCCTGCTGCTTCAGATGGCTCCGGCCGCCGGCGTGCACCGCGATGTAGTCGTCCTGCGCCTCGATGTAGTCGATGGCGTCGGCGGGGAGGACATGCACCTGGGTTCCGTCGCGCACCAGGACGCGCGCCACCGGCTGGCCCGCGGGCCGCAGCGCGGCCTGGAGCGCCGCCACCGGCATCGGCTCGCGGCGCAACAGGCGCTCGCGTCCGCGACGCAGCGCCCCGCGCAGGCGCTCGGGGTCGACCGGCTTGAGCAGGTAGTCGACCGCGTTCACCTCGAAGGCGCGCACCGCGTGCTCGTCGTGCGCCGTGACGAAGATGACCGCGATCGCCGGATCGATCATCTCGAGGACGTCGAAGCCGTCGAGCCGCGGCATCTGGATGTCGAGGAGCATCAGGTCGGGCTTCAGCTCGGAGGCGGCGCGCACCGCGGCGAAGCCGTCGGCGCATTCGCCGGCGATCTCCACCGTTTCGTCCCCGGCGAGATCGTGGCGGAGCGAGCGGCGCGCCAGCTCCTCGTCGTCCACGATCAGCAGGCGCAGCCGATCAGGCAGAGGCGGCATTCTTCACCTCCCCTTCGCCCGGCGCGCTCCCGGCCGGGATGCCGGCGGCCGGGATGCCGGCGGCCGGAGCGGCGGCGGCCGGGGCGGCGGCGACCGGAAGGGTGAGCGTGACGCGGAAGGACTCCCCGCGCGACTCGACCTCGAAGCGGGCCGCTTCGCCGTACAGGCTCTGCAGCCGGCCGCGGACGTTCGCCAGCCCGACCCCCTCGCCGCGGCTCGTCGGCCGCTCCGGATCGCGCGGGTTCTCGATCCGCACCTCGATCGCTCCGTGGGCGCGCCGTGCCGTGATGGCCAGGACGCCCCCCTCGAGGAGGTGCGCGATCCCGTGCCGCACCGCGTTCTCCACCAGCGGCTGCAGGAGGAGCGGGGGCACGGAGCAGGCGCGGCAGTCGGGGTCGACGTCCAACCGTACCTCGAGGCGCGCGCCGAAGCGCACCTGCTCGACGGCCAGGTAGTCGGCGACCAGCGACAGCTCCTCGTCGAGCGTGACCCGATCGCGCGCGCCGATGGCGATGCTCCGGCGCAGGAAGCCGGCCAGCAGGAGGCACATGCGGCGCGCCGCCGCGGGATCGTCGGCGGTCAGGGCGCTGATCGAATTGAGGCTGTTGAAGAGGAAGTGCGGATCGACCTGGGCCCGCAGGGCCCGCAGCTCCGCCTCGCGCGCCAGCACCGTCGCCCGCACCCCCAGCAGCTCGGCGTCACGCGCGGCGTCCAGGGCGATGATCAGGTAGTGCACCGCCACGGCGAGGAGGTAGACGAGGATGCCGACCATCAGCAGCGTCGGCGCCTCGGCCGTGAAGCGCCCCGCCACCCCGGCGAACCGCGCCACGGTGTCGAGCAGGCGGGCGAGGCCGCTTCCGAGGAACACCCAGAATCCGGCCGACAGGATCGCCGCGGCCGCGTGCGTGACGCCCAGGCCCGCCGCCGCCGTGCGCGTCAGCGGCGCGGCGCGGCAGGGGTAACGGGCGGCGAGGCAGATGGCCGCGAAGACGAAGCCGAGCGGCAGGCCGAGGATCAACCCTTCGTCCCAGGCCGCCCCGCCCCGCAGCGCGAGCAGGGTCGCCACGAGGCCCCCGAGCAGCACCCCCACCACCACGAACACCGCGTGAATGCGTCGCATCGCCGCTTCCCGGCCCTCCCCGTCTCAGTGCGTGACGAGGTAGTAGATGACATAGATCCAGGACAAGAGTCCATGCACGACGGCCCACAGCACCGAGCGCTGGGTATTGAACGATATCGCCATCGCCAGGGCGGTTCCAAACGTGATTCCCGATCGCACGACTTCGGTCTTGATCTGCATTTTCGATCCTCCCGCGACACCTCGCGGCGGAATTCAATTGATGACGGTCAAAGCCCCGAACAGCACCAGCCCGTTGATCTTGAGACGCTTGGCGGGATCGGCCCCCGCCTTTCGCGTGCGGTTCTCGAAGGCCCCCACCGCCACCGTCGTCCCGCTCTCCACCTTCCAGTCGGGCGGCACCTTGATCACGGCATGCCCGAAGAGAACGAAGGCATCCACCACCCCTCCCGCCGCATCCAGGCCGGCCTCGCTCAGATCGACGCGGCACTGCCCCATGACGGCGGCGACGTCGGCGCGCTGGAAATCGGCCGCCTGGCTGGCGTAGTGCCGCTCGCCCATGATCGCCGAGGCTTCCACCCGCGAACCTCCGCCGGCGCCGCCATCGTGCCCTGCGGTCCCCTCCTGATTCTGCCCGATCGTGTACGCCCCGACGGCGAGAATCGCAAACAGCCCGAAGGCCACAAGCGCGGTACCCGCGCCCGGCTCCGTCCTGACTTCATCCTGAGTCGTGACCATGTCCCCCTCCTAGTTCTTGATCTCGACGCCGCCCATGATCGCCACGCCCTTCACCACCAGCCGCGGTCCGTTGGCCTCGCGCGGCGGGCGGGTCTTGTCCTCGTAGGCGCCCAGGATCGGCGTCCCCTGGCAGACGACACTCCAATCGGCGGGAACGATGATTTCCACGCCGCCCCACATGGAGAAGGTGTCGATCACCGCTTCGCCGCTCTTGATGCCGGCCTGGGTCAGGTCGATCTTGCAGCCCGCCAGGATCGCGGTGGCATCGCCGCCGCGGAAGTCGGGCGAGTTGCTGCGGTACTCGGTCCCCCCGAGCATGGCGAAGGCGTGGAGATCGCCCGTGCCGTCGGGCGCCGGCCCGCGCAGGGCGCCGCGCGACGCCGCGCCCCAGACCAGCCGCGCCCCGATCAGCACCACGATTACCGGCCAGAACTGCCCGAGGCTCCAGTGGATCACGTTGAGGTTGCCGAGCAGCAGCCACAGCCCGATGAGGACGAAGACGCCTCCACCCCATCGTCCGGGACAGCCGGCCGGCCGCAGCAGGCGGCCGATCCCCAGCGCGATGAGGACCAGCGGCCAGAGCCGCCACGGATTGATGATGTCGATCACCCCGAGGTTGTTGAACAGGGCGATGGCCCCCAGCGCGATGATCACGAGGCCGACGAACAGCCTGGATGCGCTGCGCGATGACATGCGGTGCTCTCGTTGCTCTTCCATTTGCCGCCTCCCTGGACGCGCATCGGGCGTCCACGCGCCGGAGAATACGGGGCGTTGCAACCGCTGTCTCGCGGTTTTCGGCCAACGGCGGGGTTTCACCGGCGAATGACGCCAGCGGGGCGAGGCCAGGGCGCGGGGCACGGGTCCGGGCGCGCGGCTGGCCTCGCCCCGCCGCGCAGCACCCTCGACGCTAGAGAACCCTCGACATCAACCGCAAGCCACTGCTTGCACGGCGAATCGGAGCAGCCTGCTCCAGCAGCGAGCCTTGGCTGCAACGAGACTCGTCCGGGCCAGGCAGCGGCCTCGTGGGTGGTCCGGGCGGGGCGGGGGGATGCGGGGGCGCGGGGCCGTCTGAGACCGCGCCGGCTGGCCCCGCGTTCTTCAGCGGGGACCCGGCGCGGCGAAGCGAGGGGAGGGTGCGCGTGGCCGTTAGCTGGGAGCCAGCAGCTGTCGCGGAGCCCCGAAGGCCAGCCGCGCGCCCGGACCCGTGCCCCGCGCCCCCGCATCCCCCCGCCCCGCCCGGGCTCCCCCCAAATTGACCGGTGCATGGCGACCGGCATAGAATCCGGGGCTCGTGGACCAACCTCCCCGTAAACAGGGCCGCCTGCGGCAGATCCGGGTCGTACAGATCCGCCCGCGCGGCACCCCGAAAGAGTTGCCTCCCGAGCTGCCGCCGCGGCCGGAGGGGAACATCCAGCCGTCCACCCTGTCCTCCTTCCCCGCCGAGCCGGTCCCGTTCTCGGCGCTCGGGCTACCGGACGGCATCCTGCGCGCGCTCGAGGCGATGGGCTACACCCAGGCGACCCTGGTGCAGCTGCAGGCGATCCCGCTGGCGCGCGCCGGCCGCGACCTGATCGTCCAGTCGCGCACCGGGACCGGCAAGACGGCCGCCTTCGGCATCCCGATCATCGAGACGATCGACCCGGAGCAGAAGGTGGTGCAGGCACTCGTCCTCTGCCCGGCTCGTGAGCTGGCGGTGCAGGTGGCGGAGGAGATTGGCCGCCTCGGCCAGGTCTCCGGCGTGCACACGATCGCCATTTATGGAGGCGATTCGATGACGCGCCAGATCGACGGCCTGAAGCGCGGCGCGCAGGTGGCGGTCGGCACCCCCGGGCGGATCCTCGATCTGCTGCGGCAGGGGGAGCTGCGGCTCGACCGCGTGCGGACCCTGGTGCTCGACGAGGCCGACCAGATGCTCGACATGGGGTTCGAGAAGGAGATGAACCAGATTCTCGAGCGCGTCCCGAAGGAGCGCCGGACGTTCCTGTTTTCCGCCACCATCCCGTCGACCATCGAGGCGATCGCCGCGCGCCACCAGAAAAACCCCGAGCGCATCATGCTGTCGCACGACACGCTGTACGTCAGCGACGTGCTGCACCTGTTCTACATCGTCCCGAAGATGGGGAAGGCGGCGGCGCTGCACAAGCTGATCGAGTGGGAGGACCCGGCCTCCTCGATGATCTTCTGCAACACCAAGGCGGAGACGCGCCAGGTGCACGGCTACCTGGCGATGCACGGCCAGCCGGCGGCGATGCTGTCCTCCGACCTGCCGCAGAAGAAGCGCGAGCAGGTGATGCGCCGCTTCAAGAACAAGGAGCTGAAGCACCTGGTGGCGACCGACGTGGCGGCGCGCGGCATCGACATCGAGGATCTGTCGCACGTCTTCATCTATTCGTCCCCGGTCTCCTCCGACCAGTACATCCATCGCGCCGGGCGCACCGGTCGGATCGGCAAGACCGGCAAGGCGATCTCGCTCGTGT
>JAYUCR010000412.1:0-3362 GCA_043740165.1 Acidobacteriota bacterium
GCCGCCGACATGAAGGTGGCGCTGACGGAGAACGAGGAGGTCTACGAGTTCCTGCGCACCGCCTGCTCGCGCTATGGCATCGGGTTCTGGAAGCCGGGCGCCGGGATCATCCACCAGGTGGTGCTGGAGCATTACGCCTTCCCGGGCGGACTGATGATCGGTACCGACTCGCACACCCCGAACGCCGGCGGACTCGGCATGGGGGCGGTGGGGGTCGGGGGGGCGGACGCCGTCGATGTAATGGCCGATTTCCCCTGGGAGGTGCTCTACCCGCGCACCATCGGCGTGCGCCTGACCGGTGCGCTCGAAGGCTGGTCGGCGCCCAAGGACGTCATCCTGAAGCTTCTCGGCATTCTGACCGTGAAGGGCGGCACGAACCGCATCGTCGAGTATTTCGGTCCGGGGACGAAGAGCCTCTCCTGCACCGGCAAGGCGACCATCACCAACATGGGCGCCGAGCTCGGGGCGACCACCTCCCTGTTCCCGTACGATGATCGGATGGACGCCTACCTCCGCGCCACGGCGCGCGCCGGCCTCGCCGACCAGGCGTTGGGGAGCGCCGCCCTCCTGGCCGCCGACGCCGAGGTCGAGAAGGCGCCGGAGCGATTCTACGAGCAGGTGATCACGATCGACCTGTCCCGCCTGGAGCCGCACATGGTCGGGCCGCACACCCCCGACCTGGCCCGCCCGGTCTCGGAGATGGCCTCGGCGGTGCGCGAGCACGACTACCCCGACCGCATCGCGGTGGCGCTGATCGGTTCCTGCACCAATTCCTCGTATGAAGATATCGAGCGCGCCGCCGACGTGGCGCGGCAGGCGGCGGCCCATGGGGCTCGCATGGCGACCCCGCTTCTGGTCACTCCGGGGAGCGATCAGATCTTCGCCACCATCCAGCGCGACGGACAGATGGCGGCGCTCGAGGCGGTCGGGGCGACGGTTCTGGCCAACGCCTGCGGCCCCTGCATCGGGCAGTGGCGCCGCGACGAGATCACCAAGGGGCAGCGGAACACCATCGTGACCTCGTTCAATCGCAACTTCCCCGGGCGCAACGACGCCAACCCCGAGACCCTCGCCTTCATGGGCAGCCCGGAGATGGTGATGGCCTACGGCCTGGCCGGCCGCCTGTCGTTCGACCCCCGGCGCGATGCGCTGCAGGGCAAGGACGGAGCCTTCTATCTGAATGCGCCGGCGCCGGCTCCCGAGCTGCCGCAGCGCGGCTTCGTCGCCTCCAGCACCGGGTACGAAGCGCCGGCCGTCGTACCCTCGGAGGTGACGGTGCGCGTCGATCCGCACAGCGAGCGGCTGCAAATCCTCGATCCCTTCGACCGGTACGGCGATCAGGATTTCATGGAGATGCCGATCCTCATGAAGACCCGGGGGAAGACGACGACCGACCACATCTCCCCCGCCGGATTCTGGCTGCGCTTCCGCGGCCACCTCGACCGGATCAGCGACAACATGCTCACCGGCGCCACCAATGCCTGGACCGGCGAGCGTGGCATGGCGCTCAACCAGCTCACGGGGGAGCGCGGGGTCGAGGCGCCGAAGGTGGCGCGCGCCTACCGCGCGGCGGGCCGGAAATGGGTCGTGGTGGGGGATGAGAACTACGGCGAGGGGAGCAGCCGGGAGCACGCCGCGATGTCGCCGCGCCATCTCGGGGCCGCCGCGATCATCGCCCGCAGCTTCGCCCGGATTCACGAGAGCAATCTGAAAAAGCAGGGGGTGCTGCCGCTGACCTTCGCCAACCCGGGGGACTACGACCGGGTGCTCGAGACCGACCGGATCACCCTGACCAACCTGCGCGATCTGGCGCCGGGGGTGCCGGTGACCGCCATTCTGCACCACGCGCAGCGAGGGGTCGAGAGGTTCGATCTCCTGCACTCCCTCAACCTGGAACAGATCGCCTGGTTCCGGGCCGGCTCGGCGCTCAACCTCCTGAGACGGCAAAGCGGCGGCCGGGCTTCGTAGCCTCGGTCCGCCGCTCCTCACCGAGTTCGAGGTACCGCAGCCCGCGCGCCGCTATTCGGCGTTCGCCCGGCTGTCGATCCAGATTCGCACGTCGCTGTCGCCGTCATGCACCTCGACGAGGGCGCCGGCATCGTGCGCCGCCAGGATCTGGAGCGCCGCCTTCACGTTGAGCTCCCCCTTGGGGGCGCTCAGGAGGGCGTCGACGACATCGAGCGGCACCTTGATGTCGACCGTCTCGCCGCTCTTGTTGCCGTCTTCGTTGCCGCGGATCTTCGCCAGTAGGTAGCCGCCCGACTTGGCGACGCGGATCGTCTCGTCCCCCGACTCCACCGTGACGAATTCCATGTCCTGCGACGAGCGGACCGCCTGCCACATGGACCGGATCTGATCGAAGCTGAGATCGTTGTCGGCGAACTGCACGCGACCGTCCTTCATGCCCTCCGCCTCGATCGAGGAGGCCATCGTCTCCAGGACCGAGATCGGGAGGTTCACCTTGACCGATTCACCGTGGTTGCCCCTGTCCTTCACGCGCACATGAAGCCACCGTCCGTCCGTCTCGGAGGCCGCCGCCGCGCCGGCGAGCAGGGCCGCGCCGGCGAGGATGATGGCCCCCGCCATCAGTGATGCGTTTCTGCGCTTCATCTCAATCCTCCCGTGTGCGTCTCGTGCACGCATCCATCAAACGCCACCAGCCGGAAAAGGTTCCCGCGGCCGGCGGGGGCGGGTTCGGTAGTACATTGGGCGGGTGCCCGAGCTGCCGGAGGTCGAAACGATCCGCCGTGGGCTGATGCCCCTCCTGACCGGGAGGAAAGTGGTCGGGGTGACGGTGCGGGATCGCCGCCTGCGGCAGCCGATCCGGAGCCGCAGCCTCGAGCGCCTGCGCGGGGCGACCCTGACCGGCATCCGCCGGCGCAGCAAGTACCTGCTCCTCGAGACCGACGCCGGATGCACCCTCCTCCTGCACCTCGGCATGACGGGCCAGCTCTGGGTCTGCGACGCCGGGCGCGCGCGCCGGCCGCACGAGCATGTCGTCTTCGCCCTCGACAACGGGCGCGAGCTGCGCTTCGCCGACAGCCGGCGGTTCGGGATGATCGATCTGATCCCCGAGGCGCGCCTTGCCTCCCACCCGCGGCTCGCGGGGCTGGGACCCGAGCCCCTGGAGGACGGCATGAGCGGCGCCGTCCTGCACGCGGCCACCCGCGGCCGCCGCAAGCCGGTGAAAAACTTCCTGATGGACACGCGCGCCATCGCCGGGGTCGGCAACATCTACGCCTGCGAGGCCCTGCACCGGGCGGCGATCCACCCGCGCCGCGCCGCGGGCCGCATCGGTCCGGATGGCTGGGCGCGGCTCGTCACGGCGCTCCAGGCGGTGCTGCACGAGGCGATCAAGGCCG
>JAYUCR010000413.1:0-3360 GCA_043740165.1 Acidobacteriota bacterium
GCAGCGGATGGTGACGAGCGACCCGATCGGGTTGGCCAGGTACTGTTGCGCCAGGTCCGGCATGAGCGGCACCGCGTCGGGGAACTCGCGGCGGAAGAATGCCGCGACGTCGGCCTCGGTGCGCAGGGCCGCGAAGCTGTTCGGCCCGTCGTGCGGCCAGAAGAGCGTGCAGGTGAACGAGCCGTCGCGGTTCGGCAGCGCGATCATCATGAAGCCGCCGCGCGGCCAGATGTGCAGAGCCGTCGCCTCCATCAGAAACCCGCCGCCCGGGGCCGGCGGGACGGTCAGCTCCTTGTAGCCGTGCGACAGGTAGTCCTGCCGGTAGTCGAACCGATCGATCCGCATCATCTGGCGCCGCACCATCGAAAAGGCGCCGTCGGCCCCGAGCACCACGTCGCCGCGCACCTCTTCGCCGCGCGCCGTGTCGGGGGCCGCGGGCGCGCCGGTTGCTCCGGCCGGCGTCGCCGCATCCGGCGTCGCCGCATCCGACGGCGTGGTCTCGAAGCGTGTCGTGCCGGTCTCGAGATCGACCTCGGTGCACTTGCGCCCGAACGCGAAGCGGACGTTCGGCTCCCGTTCGGCGGCGTCCAGCAGGATGGCGTTCAGCTCGGACCGTGACACCGACTGGTTGACGTGCCCCGCCTCGGTGCCGTAGGGCTGGAAGGCGGTGGCGCCGCGGACATCGTGGATCATCCTGCCGCGCATCGGCACGGCGCGCGCCAGGACGGCGTCGGCGAGCCCGACCTGCTGGAGGGCGTGCAGGCCGCGCGCCGACAGCGCCAGGTTGATCGATCGGCTGCCGGCCGAGGGGCCTTTCCGGGGATCGGGCCGCATCTCATAGCCGCGCACCCGGAACCCCGACCGTCCGAGCAGGATCGACAGCAGCGCGCCGCCCAGACCGGCGCCCACCAGGACGACGGTGCCGCGATCGCCGCCCCGATCGCCGCTCACGCGGCACTCCGCTCGAGGATCCGGGCGAACCGCCAGATCTCGTGGAAGGTGTTGTAGAGCGGCGTCGGGGCGACGCGGATCACGTCCGGCTCGCGGAAATCGCACGCCACTCCATCCGCCTGCAGCGCCTTCTGCAGGCCGGCGGGATCGTCGCGCACGCGCAGGGAGACCTGGCACCCGCGCTCATCGGGACGGCGCGGGGTGATCACCTCGAACCGGCCCGCGGGCAGGCTGTCGACGAGCAACAGGAGGTAGGCGGACAGGCGTGCCGATCGGGCCCGCAGCGCGTCCATTCCCGCTTCCTCGAACAACGCGAGCGAGGCCAGGAGCGGCGCCATCGCCAGGATCGACGGATTGCTCACCTGCCAGCCGTCGGCCCCGGCGCGCGGCAGGAACTCCGGGCGCATCCGGAACCGGGTCTCCGGGTCGTTTCCCCACCAGCCGGCGAGGCGCGGCAGGTCGAGGTTGCGGCCGTGCTTCTCGTGCACGAAGCAGCCGGCCACCGCGCCCGGGCCGGCGTTGAGGTACTTGTACGAGCACCAGACGGCGAAGTCGACCTGCCACTCGTGCAGCCTGAGGCAGACGTTTCCGGCGGCATGCGCCAGGTCGAGCCCGACGAGGCATCCCTGCTGGTGCGCCGCCTGGGTGATCCGCTGCATGTCGAGCACCTGCCCGGTGAGGTACTGCACCCCCGGCAGCAGGACGAGCGCCGTCTCCCGCCCGCGTTTCTGGATGCAATCCTCCAGGTCCTCGGTACGCAGGGTCGCCTCGCCCGGCCGCGGAGCCGCCACGATCAGCGACGCCCGCGGCTCGCGGCCGTGGTGTCGAACCTGCGACGTGACGGCGTAGGCGTCGGACGGGAAAACGCCCTGCTCGATCAGGATCGCATGGCGCGTGGCGGTGGGGCGGTAGAAGGTCGCCATCATGAGGTGCAGGTTGACGGTGAGCGAGTTCATCATCACCACCTCGCCCGGACGCGCCCCGACCAGCCGCGCGCCGCTGTCGCGGAACTGCTCGTGGTAGGCGTACCAGGGCCGCCCGGCCCGGAAATGCCCCTCGACCGCGAGATGGGCCCAGTCGTCCATCTCCGCTTCGATCAGCGCGCGCGCCGCCTTCGGCTGCAGCCCGAGCGAGTTGCCCGCGAAGTAGATCGCCGGCCGCCCCCCGGGACCTGCCGGGATGTGGAACCGCTCGCGCAGGGCGGACAGCGGATCGTCGGCGTCGAGGCGCAGCGCCGCGGCTTCGTCGAGCCCGGTCACGGCAGGAACTCGTCGCGGCGCCGATTCAGGAATTCGAGGGCGGTGCCGGCGCGCAGCCGGTCGCGCTCGCCCTCCAGGAGCTCCGGGATCGACGCGATCAGACTTCCCGGAGGAATCTCGCCGAGCGGGAAGGGATAGTCGGACCCGAGGGCGAGCCGCTCGGCGCCGAACAGCTTGACCAGGTATCGGAGGGCGTTGGGATCGTGCACCAGGGTGTCGAAGTAAAGGTCGCCGGCCTGCTGCCGCGGTCCGGTCGAGGTGTTGACGGCGCAGAGATCGGGCCGCGCCGCGAAGCCGCGCTCGATCCGCCCGAGCGTTCCGGGGAAGGCGCCGCCGCCGTGCGCGAACCCGATCCGCAGCCCCGGCAGCCGGTCGAGGACGCCGCCGAAGATCAGGGAGCAGATGGCCAGTGACGCCTCGGCCGGCATGCCGACGAGCCACGGCAGGAAGTAGCGCGGCATGCGCTCCTTTCCCATCATGTCCCACGGGTGCACGAAGACCGCGGCGTCGAGGTCCCGGGCCCGTTCGAAGACCGGGAAGAGCTCCGGCTGGTCGAGGTTCCAGGTATTGACGTGCGTCCCGATCTGCACCCCCGCCATCCCCAGGTCGCGCACGCAACGTTCGAGCTCCAGGATCGCGAGCTCGGGCGCCTGCAGCGGCAGGGATCCGAGCCCGATGAAGCGCCTCGGAGCGGCGGCGACGGTCGCCGCGATGTGATCGTTCAGCAGCCGCGCCAGGTCCAGCGCGTGCTCCGGCTCGGCCCAGTAGGAGAACATCACCGGGACGGTGGAGAGGACCTGCACGGCGACGCCGTCGCGGTCGCATTCCGCGAGGCGGCGGCCGGGATCCCAGGTGGTGTCGGGGATGTCGCGGAAGAGCGACCCGTCGATCATCATCCGCCCACGCCCTGGCGCCCCGGGCTCTAGGGCGACGAAGCCGCCGCGGCCGTAACGCGCCCGCAGATCGGGGAGGGCCTGCGGCAGGATGTGGGTGTGCAGGTCGATGGTGAAGGGCGGCGCCACCCGCGACACTAGGAGTGTGCCCGAGTATTCGCATGGGCCGCGCGCATGGGGCTTGCGCGTCCCAGGCGAGGCGCGAGGAGGAAGCGATATGGGCGTATCGGTGACGACGAGCAACGAAGCATGGGGCC
>JAYUCR010000414.1:0-8147 GCA_043740165.1 Acidobacteriota bacterium
GGCAGATCGGGGGCCGGCGCTCCGGGCGCGATGATCGAGTGGCGGCCCCTGCCCGGGGCCGGCATCGGGAAATCCGATCGGAAGTGGCTCCCCCGGCTCTCTTCCCGGCGCAGGGCGCACTCGGCGATCAGCCGCCCGATGAACATCTGATTGCGGGCCTCGAGCCCCGGCCGTGTCGGGGGCCGGGCCTCGAGCGCCTGCTCCAGCTCGAGGATCCTCCGGACCGCCGCCTGAAGGCCGGAGGCGTCACGCACGATGCCGGCCTCCTGCCACATCACGTCGCGCAGCGCTTCGACCAGCGCCGGCGCCTCGCGCGGATCCACCGAGAGCACCGCCGCCTCGATGGCACCGGGCGCCGCCGTGGGTGGTCCGATGTCGCCGAGCACGGCCTGGCCCGCGCGCGCGCCGAACACCAGCCCTTCGAGCAGAGAGTTGCTGGCCAGCCGGTTGGCGCCGTGCACGCCGGTGCACGCCACCTCGCCCGCCGCGTAGAGTCCCGGAATGGAGGTGCGCCCGAAGAGATCGGTCTTCACCCCGCCCATCATGAAATGCGCGCAGGGCGCGACGGGGAGCCGATCGCGGGCGACATCGAGCCCGTAACGGGCGCAGGTGGCGGCGATCGTGGGGAACCTCCGGCGCACGAAATCGGCCGGCAGGCCGGTCATGTCGAGGAAGACCGTCGGCCGGCCGCTTCGACGCATCTCCGTGACGATGCCGCGCGCGACGATGTCGCGCGGCGCCAGGTCGCCACGCGGGTCGATCGCCGCCATGAAGGGCCGGCCGTCGGCGTCCACCAGGCGGCCCCCTTCGCCGCGCATCGCCTCCGACAGCAGAAAGCGCGGCACCCCCGGCAGAAGCAGCGCCGTCGGATGAAACTGCACGAACTCGAGGTCCATCATCTCGGCGCCGGCGCGATAGGCCATCGCCATGCCGTCGCCGGTCGCCTGCTCCGGATTGGTGGTCTCGCGGTAGACGCGCCCGGCGCCGCCCGTGGCCAGCACGATCGCCGGCGCGCGCAGGAGGATCGTTAAAGCGCTTCGCTCGTCGATCGCCAGCAGCCCCACCGAGCGGCCGCCCTGCATCACGAGATCGATGGAAAAGATGTGCGGCAGCAGCTCGATCCCGCGCGTCCCCCGCGCCTTCTCGACCAGGGTGCGGACGATCTCGCGCCCCGTGGAATCGCCCTGGGCATGCAGGATCCGACGCTTGCTGTGGGCCGCTTCGCGGGTCAGCGCCAGCGCCGCGCCCTCGCGATCGAACCGCGCCCCCCACTCGATCAGCTCGAGGGCGCGCCCGGGTCCCTCCTCGACCAGCACGCGCACCGCCCCCTCGTTGCACAGCCCGTCACCGGCGCGCAGCGTGTCCTCGTAGTGGAGCGCCACTTCATCGTCGTCCGACAGAACCGCGGCCAGGCCTCCCTGTGCCTTGTCCGAGGACGAATCGGTCGGGCTGTCCTTGGTGAGGATGGCGACGCGGCGCCCGCTCTGGGCGATGGCGATGGCCGCGCGCAGTCCGGCGATGCCGCTGCCAACGATGAGAGCGTCCCAGGCCCCGGCGTTCACGCCCCGGAGTCTACCGGATGGTCCTCTTTCTTGACACTCCCGCCGCCCGTCCCTATCATCAGCGTCCCGTGGCCGTGGTCTTTTCTGCGGCTCCGGGCGAGGTCGCCTCAGCTCCTGATGCAGGATGCCTCCCAGCCACAGCCCATCGACGGCGTCTTCACGCCGAGGCTGGTCGCACGGCTGCACCGCGACGCCTTCGACGGAACGCTGCGGTTCAACGCCGCCGGCGCGACGCGCGTCATCTATTTCCGCCGCGGCGAGATCGCCTCGGCGGCGAGCAACGCCGAGGACGATCGGCTCCACAACATTCTGATCCGGGACGGCCGCTTGACACCGCCGCAGCTCGAGATGGCGCGCGCCCGCCAGCAGCCGGGAGCTTCGCTGGGCAAGACGCTCATCGAGCTCGGCTTTCTGACCCCGGCCGAGCTCCTGCAGGGCGCCCGGCGGCAGGTGCGACTGATCCTGGCCGCCTGCTTCGGGCTCACCAGCGGAACCTACCAGACGAACCCCGGCCCGCTGCCGGCCGCCGTGACCGCGCTCGGTCTGCCGGCGCGCCGTTTGATTTTCGATGCGCTTCTGGAGTCCGGCGACCGTCAGGCCGTGGTGCGCGAGATGGGGTCGATGGAATCGATCTACCGGCCGGCCGACGCCACCCTCGCCGGAGTGGCGGCGATGCGGCTCGATCCGCCGATCGAAAAAGTGGCAAGCCTCCTGGACGGCCGCATGACCCTGCGCGACATCAGCGGCCGCACGGCGCTCGACGATTTCACGGTCAGCAAGGTGGTGCTCGGGCTCGAAATCCTGGGGCTGGCGGAGATGCAGTCCCCGCCCCCGGAGGCCGCGACGGTCGTGGGCCGGCCCGCCGAGGCCCTCGAGGCGGCCCCGGCGGAGGCGGTGGTGGCCTTGCCGGCGGCGGCCCGCCACGGGAGCCAGAGCCGGCGGATCCCGATCGAGACCGAATCGGCCGGCCTTCAGGACGACAGCGCGCCGGCGGACATTCCCTCGCTCCCGCTCGAGCTCCCCCGGGACGAGCACCCCGAACGCATGGAGCAGAGATTGGATCCGGACGAGATGCCCGCTTTCCCGCGCGACGAGCTGCCGGCCTTCGCCCTCCCGCCCGATGAGCCGCCGGTCGGGTGGCAGGTCGATCCGGAGACCGGGGACCGGGTGCACGCCGGCCCGATCGAGCTGACGTTCGACGGCACGATGGCGCCGCCCGCGGAGCCCCGCTCCCTCGCTTCGCGCTTCGCGGCCGTGGCCGCGGTGGCCGGTGTCGTGGTGGCCGCGGCGCTCCTGGCGGTTTTCCTGCGCCGCCAGCCGGGCGGCCCGGCGGAGGAGGCGTCAGCCGGGGCGGCACCGGCGGAGCGCGATGCCGCCTCGGCCCCGACCGCAACCGTCGAGCCTCCGGCCGAGCCGCCGGCCAAGCCACCCGCGCGGCAGCCTGAGCGGCAGCCCGCACGCAAGGCCGCGCTGGAGCCCGACCAGGCGCCACAGCCGACCCCTCCGAAAGCGCCTCCGCAAGCTCCGCCGGTGAGCGATCGCGCCGAGCCCCCGGCCAACGGGCCGGCCGCACCGCCACGACCGGATCAGAATGCCGAGACACCGCCGGAGGTCGCGCGGCAGGAAGCTCCCGGAGGGGCTCGCTTCGCCGACGCGCAAAGACTCGTCGACACCGGACAGATCGACGTGGCGGCGGCCGCCTTTCGGGGCCTGGTCATCGAGGAAGGTCCCGATTCCTTCACGCTGCAGCTTCTGATCGCCTGCGATCCCGAAACCATCCGGCATGCGCGCGCCGCCACCCCCAAGGACAGCCCGCTGTTCGTGGTGCCGTTCGCGATGCAGGGCCGGAGCTGCTACCGCGCCTGCTGGGGGATGTACCGCGCGAAAGCGGCGGCGCTGGCGGCCGCCTCGACGCTGCCGCCCTATTTTTCCTCCGCCGGCGTGGCCCCTGTCGTCGTTTCGTTCGGCCGCCTGGTGCCACCCTCCTGAGGCCCGCGGTGCGCACCGTCACACCCCTGCGGCTGACGTGCGGTGCGTTCCTGTTGACACTGGCCGGCAGCGCGGCGGCCGATGTGGTGCACCTCAAGAACGGCGGCACCATCGTCTGCGACCGGATCGAGGAACGCGGGGAAGTCCTCGTCCTCCACCAGGGCAAGGGAACCATCCAGGTGCCGCGGCAGGATGTGCTGCGGATCGAACCGGGCGGCGGAGCGTCCGGCAATCCGCAGCCTGCTTCTGCCGCTTCGCCCAAAGCACCCCGCGCCGGGCCGATCGCCGCGACCGACCCACGAGCGGGCGCCGCGGTGCCCGAGGTCGCCAAAGCGCCGTCATGGTTCGATCGCGACGCGGCGCTGCGGCGCGTCGAGGAGATGAAGCGCCGGCAGGGGACCCCCTCGCTGGCGCGCGATGAAAACCGCCGGCAGCTCGTCGCGCTCCTCACCCGCCTGGGAGAGGACGACCTCGCGCGACGCCAGCCGGACGAGGCCCGGCGGCACTTCTCCGAGGCGATCGCCTCCGAGCCCCACGACGTGCGCGCCCGCTGCGGCCTGGCGGCGGCCTATCTCAAGCTGGATCAGGATGCCTACGCCCGGTCGGTGGTGCAGCAGGCGCTCCTCGACGCCCCGGACGATCCCGAACTGAACCTCCTGCTGGGGCAGGTGGCGGAGCGCCAGGACCGGCCGGAGGAGGCGCTCGCCGCCTGGCAGAAATCGTTCGCGGCCCGCCCCTCCCCGGAGCTCGGCCGATGGATCGAGACGCTGCGGCGGCAGCACGGGATCGAGCAGAACTACGGTCGCTCCGAGGCGGCGCACTTCGTGGTCCGATATGACGGCGAGCAGACGCGATCGGAGCTGGAGAGCTCCATTCTCGAAGAGCTGGAGCGGCAGTACGCGACGCTGTCCCGGACCTTCGACTACATGCCTCCGCAGTCGATCGTCGTGATCATCTACCCGGAGCGCGCGTTCTACGAGGCGACCCTGGCCGGCCCCGACGTGGCGGGACTGTACGACGGGAAGATCCGCATGCCGGCCGGAGGGCTGCACCTGCTCGACGCGGAGGCCCGCGCCACCCTTCTGCACGAGCTGGCGCACGCCTTCATCACCGGCAAGAGCGGCTCGGCCGCGCCGCGCTGGCTGCAGGAAGGGCTGGCGCAGTGGATCGAGGGCAAGCGCACCCCGACGGCGACCGGCGTCTCCCTGGCGAGGGAGTTCCAGGCCCACCACGAGGCGGCCTCCTGGCAACCAGTCTTCTCCTACCCCTCCGCCCTGTCGTTCGTGGAGTTCCTGATCGACCGGCAGGGATTCGCCGACCTCAACGACCTGCTGGCGGCGATGGGGCGCGGCCAGATGCCTCAGGAGGCGATCCGATCGGTGACCGGTTTTCCCTTCGACGACCTCCAGATCCAGTGGGGGCAGAATTTGACCCGCCGCTACTTGCAATAACGTTTTCCGCGACCCAAGTTATTCGAGGATCGAACCCGGTCCCGCCGGCGGGCGGCGATCTGCCCCCCGGCTCGTGAGGAGGTCATCCCGGCATGAAAGGAAGCCTGTCGCAGAGATCACCCGCCGACATCCTGTGCGAGGTGCAGCGCCGACAAAGGTCGGGGATCCTCTCGCTGCGCCGGGACCAGGTGGCGCGGCAGATCTTCGTCGACGCCGGGACGCGGATCCGTTTCGCGGCCAGCAACCACCCGGCCGAGAGCCTGACCCAGTGGTTCATGGAGCGTGGGCGGCTGAGCGAGACGCAGCTCCGCGAGGCGACGCTTTCGAAGGCGCCGGAGGAACTCCTGGGCACGACCCTGGCGCGCCTCGGGCTGATCCCCCGTCCCGCGCTCGCGGAGCTGACCGAAATGCACGTCCGGCGCGTGGTACAGGAGGCGCTCTCGATGGCCGAGGGTTCCTACGATTTCCAGGAAGGCGCGCTGCCCTTCCGCGAGCAGCTCGACGAGGGTCTCATGACCGCCGAGGCGCTCCTGGAATGGACCCGGCGGATCGGCGACACCGGCTGGTTGCGCCGCCGGCTCGGCTCGGTCGCGGCGCGCCTGCAGCGCGGGCAGCGACCGCCGGAGGGATATCAGCGGGTCCGACTCGACGCGACGGAGGGGTACATCATGTCGCGGGTCGACGGGGTGGCCACCGCCGAGGAGATCTGCATGGTCAGCCCGATGGGAGACGAGCGGACGCTGGGGGCCCTGCTCGGCCTGGCTCTCGCCGGCATCCTGGAGATGCCGGAGGGCGCGACCGATCTGCCGGCCCCCATCGATGCCGATGCCTCCCCCGGATCGTCAACGTCGCCACGCGGAAGCCAGCCGGCGGCCCCCGCCGCGCAGACATTCGAATCCGTCCCGGACTATCGCGTGACGGCACCGGCAGGCGATGCGCCGGCCAGCGCCACTCCCTCCGGACCGCCGGCGGCGACTCCTCCCCAGGCACCGGCGGCGGGGCCGGCATCGCGCCCGGCCGGCGTCTCGTCCGCGACCCGTCGCCCCGGCACCGCCAGGCGGCCGACGAACCTGCGCCTCGTCACCACGCACGGGCCGCACGCCCGCTCCGGGACGCCCCCCCGCAAGGCCATCCCTCGGCCGGAGAAGCCGATCACCCCGATGCAGGCGGCCGAGATCGAAGCCGAAATGCTGCAGCGTTACGAGCAGCTGCACACCCAGGATCTCTATCAGGTTCTCGGGATGACCCCTCACGCGGCGGCCGACGACATCCGCCGCGCCTACTACGCCATGACCCGACGCTTCCATCCCGACACCTTCCGGAACGACGCCACCAAATTGAAAGCGGAAAAGGTGTTCGGCCGGATCACCGAGGCCTACTCCACCCTCAGCCATATGGAGACGCGCCGCCGCTACGACGAGGAGTCGCTCCTGAGCCGCACCGCGGGCCAGCACCACGATCCGGCGCGCCAGACGGAGACCATGGCGCGCATGAACTTCCGCCAGGGCAAGGAGCATTACGAGCACGGCCACCTGGCCGAGGCGCTGTCGTTCCTGCAGAACGCCTGCGACCAGGACCCGTCGCGCCCCGAGTACTTCGAGTACCTCGGCCTGACCCAGGCGAAGAACCCCCGCCTCCGGAAGCAGGCGGAGGAGAGCCTGGACCGCGCCATCGGCCTGCTGCCGACGGAGGCCCGCCTCTACGCGCACCTCGCCGCGCTCTACGAGCGCGCCGGCGCGGCGGACAAGGCGCACGACATGTACAAGAAGGCGCTCCAGTGGGACCCCGCCAACCAAGCCGCCCTCAAGGCGCTCACCCCGGACGCGACGGCGAAAAAGGGACTCCTCGGCGGCCTCTTCAGCAAGAAATAACCCCCTCTCCCCCCTCTTGCCGCGGCGCGACGAGCGCCGCCCTTGCGAATATCTGGACAGGCTCCTAGATTTCCCAGCCGGAGGTCTCTGCGCCGATGACAGATCCGTCATCCGTCGAGAAGGTGCCCGACCGGTTCGGGATCTACAAGGTCGTGGAGCTGCTGGGCACCGGCGGTATGGGGCGCGTCTACCGCGCGCTCGATGAGGCGCTGGACCGCGAGGTGGCGCTCAAGACGCTCCTGCCGGCCCTCGCCGCCGACAGCGATTTCGTGGCCCGCTTCACGCGCGAGGCCCGGTCGGCCGCGGCGCTGAATCATCCCAACATCACGCAGGTCTACGCCACCGGCCTGGAAGGCACCATCCCCTACTTCGCCATGGAGCTGATCCGCGGGCAGTCGCTGGAGACGCTGGTGAAGGGGCGCGGGGCGCTCGACCCGGCGGTCGCCGCCAGCTACATGGTGCAGGCGGCCGCCGGCCTCCGTCACGCGGCCCTGAAAGGGCTCATCCATCGCGACGTGAAGCCGAGCAATCTGATGCTGACCGAGGACGGAGTCCTCAAGGTCACCGATTTCGGCCTGGCGAAGGCGGCGCACGCCGACACCCGGCTGACCGCCACGGGCGAGGTGCTCGGTTCGCCCGGCTACATCCCGCCGGAGCAGGCGCAGGGAATGCCGATCGATCTCCGCTCCGACATCTACTCGCTCGGCGCCACCTTCTACCACCTGGTGACCGGCCGCCTGCCGTTCGAAGCCCCCACCGCGGTCGCCATGATCATGAAGCACATGAACGAGCCGGTGCGATCGCCGCGCGCGCTCAACGCCAGCATCCCGTTCCCGATCGCCGCCGTCATCCAGAGGATGTTGGCGAAGCGGCCGGGGGAGCGATTCCAGGACTACGACAGCCTGATCCGGGAGCTGGAGCGGGCGGCCGGCGACACGCAGCCGTCGACGATGGCGCCCGGCGATCCGACGGGCGTCACCCAGCGCCGCCCCGCCGCGGTCCGCTCCGCGGCGACCGCGATCCGGGCCGGCCAGCGCCCTGGCGCCGCGGGACGCGTGGCCGGGGCGAGCCACGAGCCCGACGGTGTGCCCGTCGAGGAGGCCCGTTCCCTGCCGCTTCTGCCGGCCGGACTGATGATCGCGGTCCTGGGGCTCGTCGTCCTCGGAGCGTGGCAGAAGCTCCGCTCCGCCGGCCAGGACGAAAGCCTGCCAGGAGCGGCGTCCTTGGCCGCCCCCACGATCGAAAGCGAAGGGAGCTTCACCAGCCATGCGACC
>JAYUCR010000415.1:0-8146 GCA_043740165.1 Acidobacteriota bacterium
CGCCACGATCCTGGTCCTGATCGCCGGGTTCTCCGTTCTCTCCGTCATCACGGTCCTCACCTATTCGAATGCGCCGCCGATCCCCGGTCGAGTGGCCGATGCGAACAGGGGGACCCTGTTCGACGGGAAGACGATCCTCCGCGGGCAGGAGGTCTTCTTCAAGTACGGACTCATGGAGCACGGGACGCTGTGGGGCCACGGCGCCTATCTCGGCCCCGACTACAGCGCCGAGTATCTGCATCGTCTCGCCGAAATCTGCAACGAGCACCATGCGCGCGAGCGGTTCGGCAAGCCGTTCGCCGATCTTCCGGTCGAGGAGGCCGAGTCGGCGATGGCCCTGACGCGCCTCGACCTGAGGACGAACCGGTACGATGCGGCGACCGACACCATCGTTTTCACTCCCTGCCAGGCCGCCGCGCTCCGGTTGCAGCAGGCAGAGTGGGAGGCCTACTTCCGCGGACTCGTTCCGGCTCCTGGTCTCCCCGCCACCTTCATCAAGTCATCGGAGGAGGTGAGCGCGCTCACGGCCTACTTCGCCTGGGCGGCCTGGGCCACGGCCGCCGAGCGGCCCGGCAAGGATTACTCATACACGAACAACTGGCCCTACGAGCCGCTGGCCGGCAACCGTCCGACCAGCTCCACCTACCTGTGGAGCGCCATGAGCCTCATCACGCTCCTCGGCGGCACCGGGGCGATCCTGTTCTTCTTCGGCAAGTTCGACTTTCTCGGGTGGCGCGGCGACGGGACGCCGGCCCACTTCCACGACAGCGCGCTGTCCGGCTGGAAGCTCACCTCCAGCCAGTGGGCCACCGGAAAATACTTCCTCGTCGTCGCGGCGCTCTTCATGCTCCAGAGTCTGGTGGGCGGCGCGCTGGCGCATTACCGCGTGGAGCCGGGAGCGTTTTACGGCATCGACATCGCGTCGTTCCTGCCGTACAACCTGCTGCGCACCTGGCACCTGCAGCTCGCCATCTTCTGGGTGGCGACCGCGTGGGTGGGCGGCGGCCTGTTCCTGGCGCCGCTGGTGGGGCGCACGGAGCCCCAGGGGCAGCGGGTCGGCGCGAACCTTCTGTTCGGGGCGCTCGTCGCCGTCGTCCTCGGAAGCCTGCTTGGCGAGTGGCTGGGGATCAACGACCGGCTCGGCGATCTCTGGTTCTGGCTCGGCCACCAGGGCTCGGAGTATCTCGACCTCGGAAGGTTCTGGCAGCTTCTGCTCGCGGTGGGACTGGTCGGGTGGCTGGTCCTGATGTTCCGCGCGTTGCGGCCCGCGATGCGGTCCGCCGAACGTTCCGAGATGGCGTCGCTCTTTCTCTATTCGGCCGCGGCGATCCCGATCTTCTACCTCCCCGCTCTGTTCTACGGCCCGCACACCAACTTCGCCGTCATCGACAACTGGCGGTTCTGGATCATCCACCTCTGGGTGGAGGGATTCTTCGAGCTGTTCGCGACCGTGCTCGTCGCCACGATGTTCCAGCAGATGGGGCTGGTGAGCCTGAGGACCGCCACGCGCGTCATCTACCTCGACGCGATTCTTTACCTGGGCGCCGGAATCATCGGCACCGGGCACCACTGGTACTTCACCGGCCAGAGCACGCTCAACATGGGACTCGCCGCCAGCTTCTCCGCGATGGAGGTGGTCCCGCTGACGCTCCTGACGCTCGACGCCTGGGACTTCGTCAAGGTCAAGGACCGCCCGTGCGGCGACTGCGGCGGCAAGTTCGCCGGCGGGCAGTTGTGGGCGATCTACTTCCTGATGTCGGTCGGCTTCTGGAATTTCGTGGGGGCGGGGGTCTTCGGGTTCCTGATCAACCTGCCGATCGTCTCCTACTTCGAAGTCGGCACGCTCCTGACCAGCAACCACGGCCACACGGCGATGTTCGGCGTCTTCGGCATGCTGGCGCTGGCGGTTCTGGTCTTCTGCCTCCGCGCCATGCAGACCGACCGGGTATGGGAAGGGACCGTGAAGTATGTCCGGATCGGTTTCTGGGGGCTCAACGCGGGGCTGGCTCTCATGGTCGTCACTGACCTGTTCCCCGGCGGCGTGCTGCAGCTCCGGGATGCGCTCGCCAATGGATACTGGCACGCGCGCCGCCTGACCTATCTCATGAGCGGGACGTTTCACCTGCTCGAATGGGTGCGCATCGCCGGCGACATGGTGTTCCTGCTGCTCGGCGTCCTGCCGATCCTCCTGGCGACCATCCGCTCGATCGCGAAGAGGGATGCGCCGCACGCCACCGTCTAGCCGGAAGGACCAGGCTTACGTCCGTTTCAGCCGCAGCGTCTCGTAGGCGATCGTGGGGTAGGTGAACGACACCGACAGCCCTTCCAGCTCGGGGCGGGCGAACCGGTAGACCTGCTCGTGGAACAAGGGGAGCAGCACCGCGTCCCGACGAAGGATCGCTTCCAGATCCCGATAGATGGCGTGGCGGGCGGCGGGGTCGGTCTCGGTGCGGCCGCGGTTGATGAGCGCATCGACGTCGGGCGAGCCGACGTGCGCCCAGGCGTACCGGAGGCCCTGGAAGAAGGTGTCGGTGTCGGGGTAGTCGGCCAGCCAGCGGCCGATGATCATGTCGGTCGTTCCCTTGCTCCAGGACTCGAGATAGCTGGCGACGCTGCCGGTGGCCGATCGGACGGTGATGCCGGCGGCGTGGAAGGCGGCGTCCAGCTCCTTGTAGAAGGCGGTGTGCTCGCCGGTGAAGACGGGGTGAATCGCGGCGGTGTACTCCCCCGCGGCGCCCCGCTCCTCCGGCCGGGTGGACGCCGGCGCCGCGGGCGGGGTGGCGTCGTAGCCCAGCAGCCCGGGCGGGATCAGACTGTGCGCCGGGATGGCGCGCCGGCCCATCGTCTGCCGCACCAGGACGGCCGCGTCGATCGCCGCCACAAAACGACGGCGCCGGTCCGGGTCGGTCAACGGTCCCCGATGCCGGTTGAACAGGATGAAGTAGGTCGACAGCGACGGGGCCTCGCGGTAGGTGGCGGCGTAGGCCGGATCGCGACGCAGCGCCTCGACGTCGGCCGGCTCGAGGTCGGAGGCCACCGCCATGCGGCCGGCCCGGAATCCCGAGACGATTTCCGCGGGCGTCTTGCCGAACTCGAAGACCAGACTCTGGCTGCGCGGCAATCCCTCGTTCCAATAATAAGGATTGCGCTCCAGCTCGAGGCGGCGGCCCGGCTCGAAGCGGACGACGCGGAACGGCCCCGTCCCGACGGCGCCCTCCTTCCAGTTCCCCCCGATCGGCCGGCGCGTGCCCTCGGGCACGATGCAGCAGCTCATGTCGGAGAGGAGGGCCGGGAAAAACGACATCGGGCTGGTCAGCTCGATGGTGAAGTCGAGCGCCGACTGGATCTGGAATCCGGCGAGCTCCGTCGCCTTCTCCTCGAAGATCGCCTGAGAGCCCAGGATGGCCGACAACTGCTCGCGCCGGGACTGATCCTTCACTCCGAGCAGGCGCTCGAAGGAGTAGCGGACGTCGCGCGCCGTCACCCTGCGGCCGTCATGGAACCGCGCCTCCTCCCGCAACCGGAACCGGTACTTCCGGCCGCCCTCCTCGACGCGGAAATCCTCCGCGAGACGCGGCCGGATCCGGCCATCGCGCACCTGGATGAGCGGCTCGTAGATCGACGAGAGAACCTCCCCCTCCTCGAGGACCTGGTTGAGCGCCGGATCGAGCTGGAGGACCGCGGCGCGCATCGGGATCTGGAGGCTCCCCCCTTCTTCGCGCCGGACGCGCGCCGCCGGCTCGGTCGCCCCGACCTTGCCGAGCCCGGCGTAGTTGACCGCGGGGTAGGTGTTGGTCAGGCGCAGTCCGCGCACGAGCGGGCTCGACAGCCGGAAGCCGACGTCGTGGAACAGGGGAACGATTAGCCCCGGCTGCAGGATGAGCGTCTCGAACTTTCGATACAGCGCCTCGCGCGCCGCCGGGGCCGTCTCGCGCCGCGCCGCCTCGAGGATCTCATCGGCCTCGGCGGAGGAGCAATAGGTCCGGAACTGGCCGGTGGCCGAGTGGAAGAGGTTGTGGGTGAAATTGTCCGGGTCGTTGTAGTCCGCCGTCCAGCGCATGATGCCCAGGTCGTACTCGCCGCCCCGCCCCATCGCCTGAATGAACGACGCCATGTCGGTCGAGGCGACGGAGACCGTGACCCCGAGATCGCGCCAGACTGAGAACAGCGCTTCGAGCAGCGAGCCGTAGCGGTCGCGCACCACCGGGTGCACGGCGGCCTTGAGCGTGAACGACTCCGGCGCGCCGGCGGAGCGCAGCAGGGCGCGCGCCTCCTCGAGCGAGAGGAGATGACGGCGCCGCCCCGGATCGTGTCCCAGCACGCCGGGCGGGATGAGACCGACGGCCGGCTGCGCGAAGCGCCCGAGCGTCTGCCAGACCAGATCGTGCGGCCGCACCAGCCCCGCCAGGGCTCGGCGCACCGGCTCCGACCGGGCCGCGGCGTTCGCGTGGGTCGGGAAGACCAGGAAGTAGGTCGTCATCTTCGGGGTCTCGACCAGGCCGCGGCGGAAGCGCGCGTCTCCCAGGAGCCGCTCGAGATCGTTCGGCAGGAGATCGCCGGTCACGTCGAACGCCCCGCTCTCCAGGCCGGCGGCGATGGCCGACTGGCTCAGGCCGTGCCGGAACTCGATGGCGTCGAGATGGGGCGGACGATCGTTCCAGTACCCGTCGTGGCGCTCCAGGCGGATGCAGGACTTGTCCCGCGACGTCAGGCGGAAAGGGCCGGTGCCCACGAGAGAGTCCTCGCGGGCCGGATCCGCCAGCCTGTAGACGGCGGTGCGGGCGTCGGCCAGGAGGGCCGGGTAGATCGGCAGCGGCTCCTCAAGCCGAATCTCCAGATGGCTGTCCCCTTCGGCGACGATCCCCGAGACCGCCGTCGCCTGGCCCGCGACGAATTCCTTGACGCCTCGGATCGGCGCGAAGGCGGGCGGCAGGTTGGCGGCGCTTTTCCGGATCGATCGCTCGAAGGCGGCCTTGACGCCGCCCGCGGTCAGCGGGGTTCCGTCCTGGAACCGGATGCCGGGGCGGATCGGGAAAAGGAACGACCGCCCCTGCTCCCTGACCTCCCACCGCTCGCAAAGAGTGGGCACGAGATCGCCAAGCTTTCCGGAGGTGACGAGAGGCTCGAAGACGTTGGTGTAGGTCTCCCACTCTTCCACGGTCTCCATGGCGGTCGGCTCGGCGGCCAGCAGCGTGTTCCCCACCGCCACGACGAGCGTGCCGCCGTCGGGGATGGCGTCCCGCGCCGCCTCCTCGCGCGCCGAGTGCCCGAGGCCTTCCGCTTCGCGGAGATACTCGCCGGCCTTGGCGTATTCGCCGCGCAGGTTGGCGAGCGTTCCCGCCAGAGCCAGGAACTGCCCCAGCTTCTCCGCATCCCCCGCGGCCTTGGAGGCCACGAGGCCGCGCTCCACCCAGCTGCGCGACTCCTCCGAGCGGCGCGACTCCCACGCGGTGCGCGCCGCCGCCAGCAGCGTCTCGAGGATCTTGTCGGTCTTCTTCTCGCGCTCGAACACCTTCAGGGCGCCGCCCATCTCCCGCAGCGCGCCGTCCACGTCGCCCGACATCTGCAGGGCGGAGGCGAGCAGCGCGCGCGCCTCGCCCTCGAGCGCCGGGTCGCCGTCCCATTCCTCGTCCAGGAATTCGAGGGCGATCTTGACCGAGCGAATCGCCTCCTCCGGGCTGAAGGCCTCGATGGAGCGCCGCGCATGCTTGAGGCCGTACTCCACCGACTTTTCGGGGACGTCGCCTTCGGAGCAGTGGTAGACGAGCTGCGGATAGACCCGCTCGAGCTTCCCCGCATGGCGCTTCTCGAGCTGCTCGGCGTATTTCCGGTGCAGTGCGCGCCGCTTGCGGCGAGACAGCTCGGCGTAGAGGACCTCGCGGACCACACCGCTCGTGAAGGCGAGCGTGTCGCCGCGCGACTGGCGCTCCTCCTCGATGAGCCCTCCCTGGATGAGGCGGTCGATCGCCTCCTCCACGTCGGCTTCGCCATCGGAGAGCGCCTCGAGATCCTTGAAGTCGAACGTCTTCCCCATGACGGCGGCGGTCGACAGGACCTCGCGGAGCGCCTCGGGCAGGCGGGCGACGCGCTTCTCCACCGCCTGCTGGATGGTGGCGGGAAGATTCTCCGACGAGATCTCGGCGCCGCCGGAGAGCGACCAGGCGCCGGTGGCGTCCCGGACGAGGTTCCCCGCGTCCATCAGCGAGCGCACCAGCTCCTTGGTGAAGTAGGGATTTCCCTCGGTGCTCTCGAACAGCCGCTCGGCCACGGCGTCGGAGACCTGCGCGCCGCCGGTGAGGGTCGACAGGAGCTCGCGGTGCTCGGAGGGCGACAGCGGGCGCAGGACCAGGTGGCTGAAATGCCGGTCTCCCTGGAACCCCTCGAGCATCGTGGTGAGCGGGTGCCCGCGCGGGACCTCCTGGGATCGGAAAGTGCCGACGATCAGGGTGGGGGTCGGCGCGAGCCGGCGCACGATGTACCGCAGCGCCTCGATCGACACGTCGGCGCCGTGCAGATCCTCCAGGAGAAGGACGAGCGGCTTGCCGGCCGCGAGACGGATGAGGGTGCGCGCCAGCAGCTCGAAGACCTGGGCGCGGTTCTCGGGCTGGCGCGCCTCGCCGGTCGCCGCCGCCGGGTTGTCGCCCGCGGAGCCGGATCGAAAGGCCTCGATCTCGCCGAGCGTCGGGAAGAGGGCGACGAGCTCGCTCCCCAGGTCCGAGAAATCGGCCCGGCTCTCCCCCGATCCGCCGGCCTCCTTCTGCCGGAAATATTCCTGGATCGCCTCGCAGAATCCGTAGTAAGGGAACGACCCGTCCTGCTCGACGCAGCGGCCATGAAGCACCCGGATCTGGCGCGCCTGCGCGATCTTCTCCAGGTCGTCGAGCAACCGCGTCTTGCCGACGCCGGCCTCGCCGGAGACCATCACGAACTGGCATTCGCCGGCCACCGCGGCGTTGAGGCGCTGCTGCAGCTCGCGCGACTCTTCCTTGCGCCCCACGAAGGGCGCCAGGGCGACGCGCGGCAACTGGATGGTGCGCGTCATCACGACCGACTTGTTCTGCTCGCTCTCCCGCAGTCCGACCCGGTAACGGCGCAGCGCGGCGACGAGATCCCCGGGCTTCGCCGGCCGCTCGGCCGGATCCTTCGCCAGGCACCCGAGAATGATCCGGTCCAGCTCCTCGTCGATCGGCGCCCCGCGCTCGCGCGCCGACTGCGGGATCTCGTGCACCACGCGGTAGAGCATCGCCTGCATGTCGCCGGCGAACGGCACATCGCCCGTGACGCACTCGTAGAGCACCGTCCCCAGGGAGTAGATGTCCGACCGGGTGTCGACGGCCCGGCCGCTCGCCTGCTCGGGGCTGAGGTAGGCCATGGTGCCGACCAGCATGCCGGTCTTGGTGACGCCGGTCGCCTCGGCGGCGCGCGCCAGGCCGAAGTCCATCACCCGCACCCGCAGCCCGCCGCCCTCCAGGCGCTGGACCATGATGTTTTCCGGCTTGATGTCGCGGTGGATCACGCCGCGGGCCTGGCTGTACTCGAGCACCTCGCCGACCGCCATGCCGATCTCGAGGATCTCGCCGAGCCTCAGCCCCCCTTCCTTCAGGAGCTGCCGGAGATTCGCGCCGTCCACCACCGGCATGACGAAGAAGAGCGACCCCTCGTGCTGGCCGAAATCGTGAATCGAGACGATCGACGGATGATCGAGCCGCGCCACCACCTGCGCTTCCGACTTGAAGCGCGCCTCGGTGTCGGGAGTCAGAAGATTGGGAGCGACGAGCTTGATCGCCACCTCGCGATTGAGCTGCGGATCGCGCGCCCGGTAGACGACGCCCATTCCGCCGCGGCCCAGCTCTTCGAGGATCTCGTACCGGTCGGCAAGTTTCTTTCCAATCACTGCTTCGGCCCCCCCGGGCGCGTATAGAAACCGCTCAATGGCTTGGAATGCACGGCATTCTAGCAGATCGAGCACTCCACCCATGCGGGCCTTGGGGAGCGCGAAACCCTGCTAGAATTCCGGCCGGGGTGAGGACATGAGGGCTTCAGGAACGCTCGCTCTGGCTCTTCTTTTCCATGGCCTGCTGTGGGGAGCCCCTCCGACGAACAAGCCGCTCCGCCTCGAGCTTCTCGGCATGGCGCGCGACGACCA
>JAYUCR010000416.1:0-8143 GCA_043740165.1 Acidobacteriota bacterium
GCCGCGATCTCGGCAGGTGTCCCCGGCTCGTGCGCCGCGGAGTCGAGCCCTGTGCCGCGGACGACCTGGAGCGCGAGCCGCTGAACGTATTCTTCAAACAGCTCGCACGATCGGACGAAGCGGTCGTCGAAGAGCGGCAACAGCTCGTCGGGAAGCATCTCGGTGAGGCGCTCGCTCCGTCCGCCACCGCCGGCGAGAGAGAACATCGGACACACTCCTACGCCAGGATGCCGGCGTCGATGACGAGGGTCTGACCGGTGATGGAGGCCGCGCGGTCCGACAGGAGGAACGCGACGGCGTCGGCGACGGAGGCCGCGGTCACGCCGCCCGGAAGCGCCTCCGCGGAGCGCAGCGCCTTGACCTGCTCGGGCCGGACGTCCGCGACCATCTCGGTCGGCACGAAGCCGGGGATCACGGCGTTCACCCGGATCCCGCGCGAGCCCACCTCCCGCGCCAGGCTGCGCGTGAGGCCGAGGACGCCCGCCTTGGCCGCGCCGTACGCCGTCTGACCGGCGAGGCCGTGCACCGCCGTCAGGGACGACACGTTCACGATCGAGCCCGCGCGCCGGGGCAGCATGCGCGGGATCACGGCGCGGCAGCAGCGGAAGACGCCGCCGAGGTCGGCGTCGATCATCTCGTCCCAGGCGGCGTCGGGGAGCGCCGCCAGCAGCCCGTCGCGCCGCACCGCGGCGTTGTTCACGAGACCTGCGATCGGCCCGACCTGCTCTTCCACCTCGACGACGAGATCTCCCGGGCGCGCTCGATCCAGGAGCTCGAACCGGAAGGGACGGACCGCATCGCCGAGCTCTACGGCCAGCCTTTGTGCCTCGTCCTCACGCTCGCGCCAGGTGAAGGCGACCCTCCAGCCCTCCCCGGCCAGCGCACGCACGATCGCGCGACCGATGCCGCGGCTCCCTCCCGTCACCAGCGCCACCCGCACGGCCTCGCTCATGACGCTCGCTCCAGGACCAGCCATCCAGCCGCCCCGCCGGACGCCAGCCCGGTCAACAGGACGCGCGACGGGATCGCAAGCGTACCGCCGGCGTGGGGCGCCACACCGACCTCGGGATCGGGCTCCGCGAATCCGCGGGTGGGGCCGAAGGGCGCTCCCTGGAGAGCCAGCAAACCCGCCGTGAGGATGCCGCCCCCGTACTCGCCGAACACGGCCTTGGGCACCAGGACCGGGGGCAGCGGGATATCGCCCCAGGCGGTGCGCAGGACGCGCGCCTCGAGGCGGTCGCCCCGCCGGGCCCCCGATGCGCCGGAGACGATGGCGGTGACCCCGGCCGCCCCGTCCGGCACCAGGTTGAGGCCCGCGCGCAGGGCGGCGGCAAGCGGCGCGTGGCCATGGCCCCAGTCGGAAGCGCTGGCCGTGGCGTCGAACGCGGCGCCGCTCCATCCCACCCGGGCGAGCCGACGCGCGCCCCGCGCCCGCGCCAAGTCCTCGCGTTCGAGGACGAGGAGCGTCGCCCCCTCTCCCGCGAGGAATCCGTCGCGCCGCCGGTCGAATGGCCGCGGCATTTCCGCGCGCGCGCCCTCCGCCCGGGCCAGCGCGCCGAAGCGGTCGAGCAGCGCGTGCAGCAGCGGCGTCAGCTCCTCGACCGTCCCTGCGAACGCCCTGTCCACACGCCCTTCGCGCACCGCCTGGGCCGCGCGGGCGACGGCGAGGAGCGGCCCCGACTCACGCTGGGTCAGGGTCACGTTCGGGCCGCGCGCGCCGACGGCGACGGCGAGTTGCGCGGCGGGAGCGTTGGCGACGCTCTCCGAAAAGTAGAAAGGCTGCGCGGCCCCTGCACCCTCGAGGAGAATCTGCTTCAGGAGTCTTTCCGTGAAGAGACTCGTGCCGAACGTGGTGGAAAGATAGACGCCGGTGCGCGGGCCACAGGCCTCGGTGACGTTGAGGCCGGCCTCGGCGAGGGCCATCCGCGCCGCGGCCACCACGAGCTTCGACGGGAAGCTCATCCGGCGGGCGTCTGCGGGAGGGACCCAGCGCGATACGTCGCGCTCTCCGACGAGCGCGGCGAGCCGCGCTCCACCCTCGCGGTGCAGCCCGGCGACGCGGTCCACCTCGGCGACCACGGGCTTGCCCGCCGCGAGGGCCGCCGCCACCGCCTCGCGCCCGTGTCCACAGGGACCGATCGTCCCGAGCCCGGTGATCACCGTCTCAGCGTCCAGGGTCCTGATCTCCGTGGCGTGTGAACACGAGCGCGGCATTGGCGCCGCCGAACGCCAGGCTCGTGGAGAGCGCGTGCCTCGCCCGCGCGAGGCGCAGCGGGCGCCCCAGCACCAGCCGGAGCAGAATCCCCGGATCGGACGCGCCGTCGTCCGGCATGGGGTGGACCTCTCCATGGAGCAGGCAGAGGATCGTCGCCACGGCCTCGAGCGCCCCGGCCGATCCCAGCAGGTGGCCGACGAGAGACTTGGTGGAGGTCACCGGAAGCTCCGTCGCGCGGTCGCCGAACACGGCGACGAGCGCCGTGCACTCCGCCGCGTCGTTCAGCGGCGTGCCGGTGCCGTGGGCGTTGACGAAGTCGATCGCGGAGGGATCGAGCCGCGCGTCGGCGAGCGCCCCGCGGATCGCTTCCGCGGCGCCGAGCCCTTCGGGGTGGGGCGATGTCATGTGGTGCGCATCGCAGGACGCCGCCCCCCCTGCGGCGAGGGCGAGTGGCCGCGCCCCACGCGCCAGGGCCCGCTCGAGGGGCTCCAGAACGAGCGCGGCCGCGCCCTCGCCGAGCGACAGGCCGGCGCGGTTCCCGCGGAACGGCCGGCAGGGCCGCTCGTCCACCGCCCGCAGCGCGTTGAACCCCGCGTAGGTCAGCCGGCAGAGCGCGTCGGAGCCTCCGGCGATCGCGACGTCCACCTCGCCGCGACGGACCGCGAGGATGGCTTCGCCGACCGCCATGGCGCCCGACGCGCACGCCGTGGAGATGGTCTGCACCGGTCCGCCGACACCGAGGTCGCGGGCCACCGCATCGCCGGGACCGTTGTTCTGCTGCGAAGCGAGCGGGCTCAGCGCGGGCGGCTTCCCTCGGCCGCCTGCGGCCGCGAGGAGGGCTTTGAAGTAGGTCTCGGTCTCGAGCATGCCGCCGGTGCTGGTCCCGAAGTAGACACCGGTGCGATCCCGGCAGCGGCCGATGTCGATTGTGGCCCGCGCCACGGCCTCGCGGGCCGCGGCGACGGCAAATCGGTCGGCCAGGGACAGCCGGGAAGGCTTACCGCGGAGCCGTTCGGGCTCCGCGGCCAGGTCGACCTGGGCAGCGACGTGGGTTCGATCGTCGGAATGGTCGAAGCGGTCGAACGGCCCGATGGCCGTCTTGCCTGAGCGCAGGCCGTCCCACAATGAATCCAGGCCCCAGCCCAGGGGGCTGACGGCACCCAGGCCGGTGACGGCGACGCACCGGGCCGGGCCGGGACCGGGATCAGCTCCCGGCATGGGCGTTCCCCGCGGCGCCGAGGCGTCCTTCGATGAAGGCCGCCAGGGTGCTGACGGAGACGAACGCCTCCTTGCCGACCTCGTGGCTCTGGATCCGGATTGCGAACTCCTTCTCGAGAGCCACCACGAGCTCGAGGGCGTCTACGGAGTCGAGTCCGAGCCCTTCGCCAAACAGCGGACCGTCGTCGGTGATATCCGAGGGGGCGAGCCCCTCCAGGTGGAGCGCATTGACGAGGAGATGCTTGATGCGCGACCGAATCGCCGGAGTTTCCAACATCTCTTGATCCCGCCAGGTGGTGCTCGTTAAGTACGATGTGAAAAATTATAGTACGAATCCCGTCCGCGCTGCCCTCGAGCGGCGCGCCGCCCTAGGAGCCTGGCATCCGGGCTTCCAGCAGGACATTCGAGAAGGGCGTGCCGCGGCTCATCGGTTGCATCGACACCCGGAGCCCGTGCGATTCGAACAATCCGGCCCACTCGGCGGCGGGGCGATAGTGGAACCGCTGCCGCCACCCGCCGCGCGCCATCGCCGCCAGCCACTCGGCGCTCCGGGAGGCGTGAAAGCGGGCGCCGGCCGCCGCATCGGGCTCGCGCACCAGCACGACACCCCCCGGCCGAAGCTGCCGCGCGACCCGCGCGATCAGGCGTTGTTGAGCGGCGTCGTCAAGATAGTGGAGAACGTCCAGAAGCAGCACCGCGTCGGCCGGCGGCGGATCGTAGGCCGAGAGGTCGGCGACCTCGATGCGGGCCCGCGCGCCGAGCGCCGTGCGCGCGGTCGCGGCGGCGACGGTGCGCGCCTCCACCCCGATCATCTCGGGCCCCGGGTCGGTGGTCGGTGCGCGGGCGTTTTCGGCCGTCGCCAGCAAGGCCAGGGCGATGCCGCGGCCGCAGCCGAGATCGACGACGCTGCCGGAGGCGATCGACTCGAGGCGGGCGAGCACCGACCGGTAGAGAGGGTCGCGGCGCAGCTTGACGCGCACGAATTCCCAATCGAAGTGGCTGGAGGCGAGATAGCGTCTGGCGGTCGCCTCGGTCAGCCGATCCCAGGTCGGATCGGGGCGGGCGCGGCGCGCCACGATCCAGGTGACGCTCCCCGCCACGATCCCCAGCACGACCCCCATGGCGAGGCTGCCGAGAAACAGGTCCCGGCCAAGTGTCCATGCCCCGGCGCGCATCAGCTCCCTGGCATCGAGAGGCGGCCAGCGGCCGTGCGCCAGCCGGTGCCCCACCCCGAAGGACACTGCCAGGAGCCCGGGGGCGGTCAGCGGGTTGTTGATGTGCGCCGCGAGATAGGTGATCAGCCGGTTCAGCCCGAGCAGGCCGGCGATTCCGGCGCACAGCGCCAGGTGGGCGCCGTAAAGCGGCAGGCAGCCGATCAACGTCCCGAGGGCGACCGCGGCGGCGTAGCGCGCCGGGCTGTCGCCTTCGGTGCGCAATCGGTAATGCAGCTCGCCCAGGGCGCGCCACAGCCGCCGCCGGCCGCGCTCGAGGGCCGGCGCGTCAGGCAACGGACGATGCCTGCCCGACCGGCGGCGGCAGCGGGATGGCGGAGAGACCGGCCGCGGCAAGCGCGTCGAGAAGGCGGGGGAGCGCCTCGAGCACCACCGGCGCGCCGCGAGCGCTGAGCGCCGAGCCGCCATCGTGCAGCACCAGCACGTCGCGCGCCGCCAGGCCCCGCGTCAGACGACGCACCACCGCGCCCGGTTCGGACGACAGGGTGTCGAAAGCGCGCCGCGTCCAGGACGCGAGCTCGAGACCGCGTGGCACGAGCGCTGCGTCGAGCCACGGATTGCGGAGACCGGCGGGGGCGCGAAACCATCGCGGCGCTCTGCCGGCATGAAGTGTGAGGGCCGCCTGGGCACGGTCCAGCTCACGGCCGATCGCCCTCGGGCCCTGAAAGCAGAAGGCCGCGGAATGGCGGTAGGAGTGGTTTTCCACCCGATGTCCGCGCCGCGCGATCTCGGCCACCAGGCCGGGATGCTCCTCCGCCCGCCTGCCGATGCAGAAAAATGTGGCGTGCACGCCGCGCTCCTCGAGACGCGCCAGCACCCGGGGCGTCACGACGGGATCGGGGCCATCGTCGAACGTCAGCGCGACTTTGCCGTCGAAGGCCGCCTCCATCGGGAGCCGGCGCAGGTTGGGTCCGACAAGGGTGCTCCGCGGCCACAGACTGCCCGTCACCAGAAGCGCATGATCGGCCGCGAGGCCGCCCACGACCCAGGGCCAGCTCCGCGGCGACACGACGCACACCAGGGCACCGGCGAGGTGCAGCCCGGCGGAGACCCGCACCAGGAGCGCGCCCCTTCGCCTGCGGCCGGCCGGCTCAGTCATGGCGTCGTGCGGCCGGCGGGGACAGGCGCTCCAGAGCGGCGTTATCGATCTTGCCGCGGGGCGTGCGCGGGATGGACGGCACCAGCACGACACTGCGCGGGACCTTGTAGCCGCTCAGCCGGGCGCGGCACCAGGTGATCACCGCCTCGGCGGTGACCTGGCTGTTTCTCGAGGCCACCACGGCGCGCACGGCCGGGTCTCCCGCTGGGGTCCGGTCCACGCCATGCACGACGACGTCCTCCACCTGTTCCATTTCGGCGATGGCCCGCTCGACCTCGCGCGGGTTGACCTTGCGGCCTCGGACATTGATCAGGTCGTCGAGCCGCGCGGTCAGACGGATCTCGCCGCCGCTCATCTCGGCCAGATCCTCGGAGGCGAAGCGCCCGGAGCCGAGACGTGGGCTGCCCTCGGGGAGAATGGCCAGGCCGACGGCGGCCGATTCGACCACCACCCGTCCGCCGTTCGCGCCCCCTCCTTCGACAGGCTCCAGGGTGACCCGGACACCCGTCAGAGGCTCGCCGACGGTGCCGCGCTCCGCCGCACCGCCGTCCCGATCGTAGGCGATGCCGCCGCACTCGGTGGCGCCGTAGAACACATGGATACGGCGGCCGAAACGGAGTCGGAAAGCGCCGGCAACCTCAGGCCGCAGGAGGGCGCCGGCGGTCAGGATCAACCGCAGCGTTTCCGGCAGCGGCGGCGGCTCGGCCAGATTCAGGAGTGCCGCGACCCAGGCCGGCACGGTGGGGCAGACCGTGACCCGCCACCGCACCGCCGAGGCCAGCGCCCCGAACGGTGACCCGTTCTCCGGCATCACCAGCGGGATGCCGTGCGCCAGCGCCGGAACCACCAGCGACGACAGTCCGTAGCTGTGGGACCAGGGGATCATGGCCAGAATGCGGTCCTCCAGGCCGATCGGCATCGCCTCGCGCAGCGCCCGGTCATCCGCCAGCAGCGCCTCGCTGCTGATCGCGACTCCCTGCGCCGCCCCGGTGGATCCCGAGGTCAGCTTGATCACCGAGGTGCCGGCCGGCAAAGGGTGAGCGCCGGCGGCGTCCCGGCGCGTCGGCCGGCCCCGCCAGGTCAGATCGGCGGCGCCCCGCGGCGAGGCGCTGGCGACGGCCAAGAGGCCCGCAAGATCCAGCGTTGTGATCAGCCGGTCGGTCTCGTCGGCCGTCGCGCCGGCTTCCAGGAGGGCGGCGGGATGGCCGGCCCGCAGGCAGGCGAGAAGCGCCGCCAGAAAACCGGGGCCGTCGGCGGCCTTGACTCCGACTGGCGCTCCCGGCTCGAGCCGCGCCTGGTCGAGAAGCGCTCGGGCGGCGCATGCCAGCCCGTCCACCTCCGCGAGGGTCGCGGCGCGGTCGGGCCCGAGGACCAGGGGCCGCGCGCCGTCGCGCGCGCACAGCCGGTCAAACGCCTCCGCGATCGGGTCAGCCATGGAAAACGTACGGGACTCGGCGCAAAGGCGGGGAGGGACGCCCCGGCTCGCGCGCCACGAGCACCAGCAGGGACCGCCGCACGGCGAGATCCTCAACCGGGCGATGCGCGAAGCGGGGGGCGAGGGGAAGGCGCCGCAGCACCTCGAGGTGCTCGGGCGTCGGCTCCAACCGGCGCTCCTCGACCGGCTCGAATCCGGCGTCGCGGAAGAGCGCGAGATACTCGTCGTGGCGGAGCCGGTTCTGGAAGTAGACGCCGGGGCTGCAGAACGACCAGACCCGGTCGGAGTAGCGCAGGAAGTTGTAGGGCGAGATCCGCCGATCGAAGTAGGAGTAATGATCCTGGTAGTCGATCCGCACGCTCATCACCCCGCCCGGCTTCAGGATGCGTCGGCACTCCTTCAGGATCACCGCGATGTCGCGCCCCGGAATGTGCTCGAGCGTATTCGTCGACGTGATGCAATCCACCGCGCCGGGCTCGAGACCGGTGTGCCCGGCATCGCAGGGCGCGCGATAGAAGATTCCGTACTCCCGATCCAGGACATTCAGGCACTCGCGCCATCCACGAGGCGGGACGCGCCGAGCCGGTCGGCGCGGCAGGGAAATGCCCGAGAGACCCTTCTCGAGCCTGGCGACGGCGTCGTTCACCAGCTCGGGCTTCAAGAGGGGGCGAATGTCGACGAGGATTTGCCGATTGACCCCCAGCGCCCAGAAGGCGAGCGGGATGGTCAGTGCCCAGCCGGCGCCGAACTCATAGAATGCCGCGCTTTCCAGATCATGCCGGGCGTGGCGCCGGTAGTTCTCGACGTGATCCGCGGCCCCGAGCACCATGCTGCGGAATTTCTGATCGCTGTGGGGCAGGTTGTGGGTGAGATGGACCTGGAACTGGTAGTTCAGGCTTTCGCCGTACGGCAGCATGGCGAAGGCGCGCTTGAGGAGCGCCTTC
>JAYUCR010000417.1:0-3350 GCA_043740165.1 Acidobacteriota bacterium
CCGCTCAACACCTCGAGGTCGACCGTTTCGCCCGACTTCTCGGCCAGCTCGCGGAGGAACGGCAGGGCGACGCGGTGCACCTCGGTGTGGCGCAGCACCTGCTCGCCCAGGACGATCAGCTCGGGCCCGAGGCGATACTTGCCGGTCTCGGGATTGCGGGCGATCAGTCCCTCATCCTCGAACGCGGAGAGCAGTCGGTAGACGGTGCTTTTGTGCAACACCACCTTCCGGCTGACCTCCGTGACTCCCATTTCCGGGGTCTGGTCGCTGAACGCCTTGAGAACGGCGATGGCGCGGCGCACCGCCTGGTTGCCGCTGACGACACCCAGGCCTCGCTCGCTGCGACGCCGGCTCCCCGATGGAGTGGTTTCCTGGCTCATGACCCGTTCCTCTCTTTATGCGAAAGCCTCATACCGGAGGGCACCCGAGGCTTTCCAGATTGTCCTTCGTCTGGCCCTCTCCCACAACCCTTTTTTCTCGGCAAATGACGTTACGGCAAGACTTTGCGACGATCCGGCGTCCCTCCACGCCGTAACAGCATCGCGGTCTTCCCGGATCGCGGCTTTGCCGGCCGTGATTATTTCGATGGTGCGGGAGCATAGAGGAAGCCGCCGCGCCGGGGACCGTCCCCGTCGGGCCGCGTCCCATATTGAGAAACTTCTCCGCACAATGCGCACCAACGATACCGTCACGAACCGGTTCCGTCAACTGCTTATAATGCGCGGCGGAGAAGGATGATGCGGGTTGGAATCCTCCTGGGTGGCTGCGGGCTGTACGACGGAAGCGACGTGCACGAGACCGTGCTGCTGCAGGCGGCGCTCGAAGAGCGTGGTGAGAGGCCCCTGTTCCTGGCTCCGGACATGCCGCAGTCGAGGACCATCGATCATCTGACAGCGGCCGCCGTCGAGGCCGATTCCCGCAACGTGCTGCGGGAATCGGCACGATTCGGACGTGGCGTGGTGCGGGCGCTCGGAGAGGTCCGCCCCGACGATCTGGAGGCTCTGGTGATCCCGGGGGGGTACGGCCCGGCGGTGAACTTCTCCGCCGGGTTCGGCATCCCGGGCGCCGCGCGACAGGTGGTGCCCGAAGTGGCGGCGTTCCTGCGGCACTTCATCGAGTCCGGCAAGCCGCTGGGGCTGGTGGGGTTGGGCGAAGTACCGGTGCGCACCCTACTCCGCGGCCCGATGAACCCTCCCCCGCAGGAGCCGTCCCGGCCGCACATCGATGCCGATCGTCCCATCATCTACACACCGGGGTTTGCCGCCTTCGCAAGTCTCGCCGACGTCCGGATAGGCATCGAGGCCATGGTGGAGGCGCTCCTGCGCGCCATGGAGGATCGGCTCCGAACAACCGCGTCCGATCCCAAGCGCGGGGGAGAGGGACCATGAAGGTGCGGGTCCTCTTGTTCGCCCGCTATCGAGAGGCGGCCGGAAGAGCGGAGGTGGAGGTCGAGGTGACCCCCGGCGCGACCCTGGCGGATTTGTGGGAGACATTGCGGCGCGACATCGCCGGCCTTCGGATTGAGACCCAGCCGCTGATGTCGATCGACCGAGCTTATGCGACCCCCGCGGCCATCCTCAAGGATGACCGTGAGGTGGCCTTTTTTCCGCCGGTGAGCGGAGGGTAGGGAGACGCCTTGGCCGCGCTGTGCCGGATTCTCGATGTGGCGATCGACTCGGAAGCGGCCGTGAGGGCGGTCCAGGGACCGGACCGCGGCGCCGTGGCGACTTTTGCCGGGGTGGTGCGCGACCACCACGCCGGGCGTCAGGTCGAAAGGCTGGAATACCACGCCTACACGGCGATGGCCGAGCGCATCCTGCACGAAGTTGCGCTCGAAGCGGGACGCCGCTTCGGGACACCCCATATCGCCATCCTGCACCGTGTCGGAGCTCTGGCCGTTGGCGAGACGAGCGTGTTCATCGCGGTGGCCTCGGCGCATCGCCGCGAAGCGCTGGCCGCCTGCGCTTTCATAATCGATCGTGTCAAGGAGACGGCCCCGATCTGGAAAAAGGAGTTCTACGCGGAAGGGGCCGTCTGGATCGAAGGCCCGGAGGGATGCCGGGAGGGCGGCTGAACAGGTCGCCGGAGGGCACTGTTGATTGCGGCCCCTCGGAAACGGGTGCTATACTCCCGCTTCGGGGCGGCAGGATGAGGCCCCTGGTACCTGAATCCGGCGGCGAGCGCCGGTATCGTTGGGTTTGTCCAGTTCGGGGGGTCGGAATGGCACCCGCCATCGTGGCAGTCCTGTTCCTCCTGCCGATATTGCATAGCGACGCAATCCCAGTGTACGGCCAGAGACGACGCGCTCATCCGGGAAGCCTGAACGGGTTCGGATCTCCTGGTGCAACCCGACGGGCGCGGCAAGCCGTTAGGGGACCCGTGATGAGCGGGCCGCCCGGCAACGGGACCTGACAGCGGCCGCACGCCGAAACGCGACGCCACCCACCCACCGAGGCTCGCCACCAGACCGCTCCATGCGGGCGGCAGAGAGGGCGTGGCATGCCGGGCAGCTTCCTCCCAGGACTTGTGGCCATCCTGCTGGGCATCGCCGGCGGGGGTGTCGCGGGCTGGATGACCAAGGGCCGCCTGCACCATCGCTCCGTCGAGCGGGCACGTGGCGAGGCGGGGGCGGCGGTCGCGCAGACGCGCCGCGAGCTGGAAGAACAGAAGCGGCAGGCCATGCTGCAGGCCAGGGAGGAGTGGCTCGCCACGAAGGCGCGCCTGGAGCAGGACATGCGCGCCCGGGGGCGCGAGGTACAGCAGCTGCAGGGCAGCCTCGCCGAGCGCGAGGCGGCGCAACGCGACCGCGACGCGAGGCTGCAGACGCGGGAGCAGGACCTCGAAGCGCACGCGCGCAGCCTGGAGGAGGCCCGGACGCAGGCCGCCCGCGAGAAAGAGCGCATCCAGCGGGCCGGCGAGGGTCTCAATGAGAAGCTCTCCAAGCTGGCCGGCCTGACGGCGGAAGACGCGCGCCAGATGCTCCTCAACAATCTGCGCCAGGAAGTGCGCTTCGAGGCCGCCCGCACGATCCGCGAAGCGCGCGAGGAGGCGCAGCAACGGGCCGAAGTCGAAGCCGGGAAGATCGTCTCCCTCGCCATCGAACGCACCGCCTCGGATTGGAGCGCCGAGCGCAGCGTCAGCACCTTCCAGCTCACCAACGACAAGCTCAAAGGGCGGATCATCGGCCATGAGGGCAAGAACATCCGCGCGTTCGAGAAGTCCACCGGCGTGCAGCTCCTCATGGACGACCAGCCTGGAGCGGTCGTGCTGTCCTGCTTCAACCCCATACGGCGCGAGGTGGCGCGCCTGACCCTCGAGCGCCTGCTGAAGGACGGCAACATCAGCCCGAA
>JAYUCR010000418.1:0-8107 GCA_043740165.1 Acidobacteriota bacterium
GCGGCCCGGGTGGAGATGGAGATCGGCTTCGGCAAGGGGCGGTTCCTCCTGCGCGAGGCGGAACGCCGGCCGGAGGTCGACTTCCTCGGTCTGGAGTGGTCCCTGAAACACCTGCGCATCGCCAAGGAGCGCGCCGTGCGCCACCGCCTCCGGAACCTGCGCGTGCACCGCGCCGACGCGCGCCACGTGGTGCAGGAGCTCGTGCCCGACGCGACCTTCGAGCGCGTGCATGTCTACTGCCCCGATCCCTGGCCGAAGAAGCGGCACCACAAGCGCCGCCTGTTCACCTCCGGCACCTCCCGCCACCTGGAGCGGATCCTGGTGCCCGGCGGCTACCTGAACGTCTCGACCGATGTGCGCGAGTACTTCGACGCGATCGTCGCGACGGTGGAGTCCGAGACCGGCCTGCGGCGGGCCGCCGATCCGCTCTATCCGGTGGAGGCGCCGGAAGGAAACACCAGCTACGAAGCCAAGTACCTCGCCGCCGGACGCCCGATCCACCGCGCCACCTGGCAGCGCGCGATACCTCGCTAGGGGAGCTCCAGGATGATCTGCCCGGAGGCGTCGATCCGCACCGGGTAGCAGGACACCTTGAGATCGGCGTCGATGGGCGAAACACCGGTCTTCAGATCGAAGGTCCAGCCGTGCCAGGGGCAGGAGACCACCCCGTTCGCTTCGAGATATCCTTCGCCCAGCGGCCCCCCCTGGTGCGGGCAGGTGTTGTCGAGGGCGTAAAACGTGCCGGCCATGTTGAACAGGGCGATCGATCGGCCGCGCACCTCGACCACCTTGCTGGACCCGGGCGGGATCTCGGTCGCCTTGCCGCAACGCGCCTTGATCGGCATCACCCCTTCCGGACGCCGTCCTCGGACGGCAGGAGATACTCGGCGATGTTCGTGCTGCCGTAGCGGCAGCCGGTCGCCGCCTGGATGCGATGCGCCACCAGCGCCAGGGCGCGCTTGACGCCGGGATTCTTCTCCGGATCGGTGAGCGGCTCGAGGCGCACCGTCAGGCCCCCCTCGCGATTCGACAGCTGGATGAAGAATTTCTGCGTGTGGGATCCCGCCACCAGGATCGTTTCGAGCAGCGCGGCCCGGCCGGTCGTGTCGACATACAGGCGATCCATCTTGAACACGCGGTCGGCCTCGCGCACCACGAATGGCGCGTGGCGAATCTGCACGTCCGCGACGGTGACTCCTTGAAGAACGACGTGCGGCACGGAGGGTCTGGACTCTACGCCAGCTCGCTCTTGACGAAGGAGAGGATCTCGCCGGCGTGCTGCTTGACGTCGACCTTGCGGTCGATGCGGCGGATTTTCCCCTTCTTGTCGATGACGAACGTGGTCCGGTGGATGCCGAAGAACTCCCGCCCCATGAAGCTCTTTTTCCCGTAGACGCCGTAGGCCGTGGAGGCCTGGTCGCCGTTGTCGGAGAGGAGCGGGAACGGCAGGCTGTTCTTGGCCGAGAAGCGCTCGTGCGCGTCGATGGCATCGCGGCTGACGCCCACCACGACGGTGTCGATCTCCTGGAGCCGGTCGAAGACATCGCGGAAGGCGCACGCCTCGGTGGTGCATCCGGGGGTGCCGTCCTTGGGATAGAAGTACAGGATCAGGTTTTTCCTGCCGATGAAATCCTTGAGGGCGACTTCGCGGCCCCCGGTTGCCATGAGCGCGAAGTCGGGAGCTTTTTTCCCGACCTCCGGAAGCGTCTTCTTAGCCATCGGCTCTGCCCCCCAAGGCCCGGCCCATGCTGTGGCAGCAGGCCGGGATGCATGATGTCGCGGAAGTGCGATTCTAGCACGGCTTTCCGGGCGGACGGACGGCAAGACGCACAAGGGCCGCGAGACTGATCGCCGTCCAGACTCCTTCCAGAATGATGAAGCCGATCTGCCTCGCGGCCACGGCCACCACGAGCAGCAGCGCGGCGCCCAGGGCATTGACCAGGTGATAGAGCGCGCTGTCGCGTCCCATTCGCCCTGCCTGATGGCCCGCGTAAGCCGCCAGGATCAGCGCTGCTCCGAGGAGCGAAGCCGCTTGCAGGCGCATCGATCCGATTTCCTACGGGGTGCGCTCGATCTTGGCGCTCTTGCGGAGGGTGGCGACATAGGCCCGGACCCGCAGGTCGCGGGATTCGCCCGCGAGCCGGGCGCCGATCCGTTCCTTCACCTCGTCGAACGGGACAACACCCGCGGGGCGCCGCTCGAGGGCCTTGATGAGGTGGAATCCCCGCCGGCTTTCGACGACGTCGCTCATCTGGCCCGTCTGCAGGGACAGCGCCGCCCGCTCCACCGGCGGCAAGGCGCCCCCACCCGCCCAGACCCAGCCGCTCTCGCCGTTGTGCGGCGCCTCCGTGCCCTCGGAGTGGGCGCGCGCCATCTCGCCGAAATCGTTCCCCGCCTTCAGCTCCTTCAGGATGTCCTCGATCTTCTGGCGTGCCGCGTCGCGCTCGGCCCGGCCGGCGGCCGGCGCCGTGCGCACCAGAATCTGCGCGATCCGCACCGCCTCGGGACGCGCGAACATCTCGGGATGCGCGTCGTAGGTGGCCCTCTCGGCCGCCTCCGTGGGGGCGGCCGGCGCGGGGAGGGTGGCGTCGGTGAAGCGGCGCACGATCAGGGTTCGGCGGACCTCGTCGCGCAGGTCTTTCTCGACCAGGCCGTTCTGTTTCAGGAAGGCGGCGACTTCCTCGGGGGTGCCGAGGCTTTTCTCGAGCGCCTGCAGCTCGACCTTCACCTCGGCATCGGTGGCGGTCGTCTTGGCCTGGACCGCCTTCTGGTACAGGAGCTCGTTGTCGATCAGCGCCTCGAGGGCCTTGTCGCGCACCGCCTGGAGATCCTCGTGCCGGCGCTCTCCGGGGCCGCGCTGCCGGAACTGCATCTGCACCGCCATGTCGAACGCGCGGCGCGGGATCGGCACGCCGTTCACCCGGGCGACGATGGAGGTCGTGGCGGGGGCGGGAGTCGCCGCGGAAGGCGCCCCCGCGGGAGGGGTCGCCGCCCGTGGACCGGCCCCGGCGAAGAACAGGGCCCCGGCCAGGCATGCCGTGAATCGGACGGTGCGCATCGTCGAGCTCCTTCTAGCGACCGGTGACCAGCTCATGCTCGAGGTTCCTGTAGGTGTTGACGCTGATGAGGGCCGCCAGCTTGGAGGCGATCTCCTTGAACGCCAGGGAGGGCCCCGAATCGGGATCGTGGATGACCGCCGGGCGGCCTTCGTCGCCCGCCTGTCGCAGTCGGATATCGAGCGGGATCTCGCCCAGCCAGGTGGTCCCCGAGCTTTCGGCGAAGCGCGCCCCGCCCCCGTGGCTGAAGATCTCCGAACGCCCGCCGCAGTGGGGGCACTTGAAGTACGACATGTTCTCGACCACGCCCAGGATGGGCACGTTGACCTTGCGGAACATCGCCGCCGCCTTGCGCACGTCCGACAGCGCCACGTCCTGCGGTGTCGTGACCAGCACGGCGCCGGTGAGCGGGATGATCTGCGACAGCGTGAGCTGCACGTCCCCGGTGCCGGGAGGCATGTCGATGAAGAGGTAGTCGAGGGCCCCCCACTGGACGTCGCCCAGGAACTGCTTGATCGCACCGTGCAGCATCGGGCCGCGCCAGACGACCGGCTCGTCGTCCTTGAGGAAGAACGCCATCGACATCATGTGCAGGCCGTGCGCCGGCACCGGGAGGATCTTTTTCCCGACGATCTCCGGGCGCTCCTTCACGCCCATCATCTGTACCAGGTTCGGTCCGTAGATGTCGGCGTCGAGCAGCCCGACCGCGGCCCCCGCCTTCGCGAACGACAGCGCGAGATTGACGGCGACGGTGGACTTCCCGACCCCCCCCTTCCCGGATCCGACCGCGACCGTGTTCGCCACCTCCGGGATCAGGCCGCCCTGGGGCTCGATGCTGCGCCGCACCTTGGCCCCCATCGTCAGGTCGATCGACGCCAGCCCAGGTATCTTGCCCAGCGCCGCGCGGACCTCCGTCTCGATCTGCGCCTTGAGGGGGCAACCGGGGGTGGTCAGGTTGACCGTCAGCGACACCCGATCCTTCACGACCGACAGCCCCTCGATCATGCCGAGGGTCACGATGTCGACGTGCAGCTCGGGGTCCTGGACGGTCTTCAGCGCTTCCAGGATTCGGGCTTCCGTCAGGGTTGCTGCGGTGGTCATCGATGTTCCTCTCAGGCCAGGGCGCTGCCCGTCTGCCGGGTGCGGAGGGGATCGTCGGCATTCGGGACATCGCGATCCGGGATCCCGCGCTCCGCCCAGGGGACCGACAGCCCGCGCAGGTCGTTCGGCACTTCTCCCCGGGCCAGCACCAGAACGCGGAAGAGGCCGCCCATCCGCTGGGGCAGCATCAGATCCTTGAGTGCCTCGCGCTCCTCGATGCCGGCGCCCTGCATGAAATCCACCGCACCGAGCGCCAGGAGAAAGCGCGCCTGGCTCGTGAACCCGACCCGGCGCAGGCCGGCCGCCATGGCGGCGCTCTCCGCGGCGGTCCAGTCGACATGCGCGGTCAGATCCTGATCGCCGGGGCGCGCCAGAAATTCCTCGCTGACGCGGTGCCGATGATACGCCATGAGGGTGCCTCGACGGCGCATCGGGTGATAGAGATCGATCGCTTCGTATCCGTAGTCGACGATGACGAAGTACCCGCGCCGCAGCAGCCGGCCGGCCTGGTGGATGAACCGCGGCGACTCCAGGCAGAGATCCACTTCCTGCCCCGCTTCGAGCCGGATCCCGGCCTCCACGATGAAGGCCGCCAGATCGGGGCTCGACAACGGCGCCTGCAGATCCACCAACCTCCCGTCCAGAGCGCCGACATGAATTTCCCGCGGACCCTGTTCCGTGCCGACCACCCGGTGGACCGGGAAGGCGTCGAGGACCTCGTTCGCGAACAGGCAGCCCTCGAACGGGGGGGCCGCGATCAACGACGGCAGATCGGCCCACGATGTCGAGATGGGAGCGCTCCCCGGCGGCACGGCGGCGGCCACCCGCTGCCGCTGCCTGAGACGCAGCGCCGGGCTGGTCTCGACGAGCAGGTACTCGAGAGCGGCGGCGAAGCGCGGCGACGCGGACGCGGCCCGCAGGAAATCCGCGGCGAAGAATCCTTCTCCGGGCCCGAATTCGACGAAGCGGAAGCGGCCGGTCTCCCCGAGCCCGCGCCACATCTCCTCGGCCTGGCGCGCCATGAGCGCGCCGTACGCGCGGTGCAAGCCGCTGCTGGTCACGTAGTCGCGTCCTCCCCCTCCGCCCACGCCGCGGCTGTAGTAGCCCCACTCCGGATGGTAAAGGCAGAGCTCCATGTAGCGGGCGAAGGGGATCGGGCCCGTCGCGGCGATCTCGTCCTGGATGGCGGCGAGCAGCGGGCTGCCCGGGTCGGAGGACATGGCGTCAGCCGATCGCTTCGGAGGGAATCTTTGCGACGGCGGTGCGCCCCTGGCGGGCGCGCTCCTGCACGAGCCGCTGGACCTGCATGATCCCCTCGATCAGCGCTTCCGGCCGGGGCGGGCACCCGGGGATGTAGACATCCACCGGGATGATCTCGTCCACGCCCTGGGTCACCGAGTAGGAGCGGAACATGCCGCCCGTGGAGGCGCAAGCGCCCATGGCGATCACCCACTTCGGCTCCGGCATCTGGTCGTAGATCCGCTTCACCGCCGGCGCCATCTTCTTGACCACGGTGCCGGCGACGATCATCAGATCGGCCTGGCGCGGCGAGAAACGCAGCGCCTCGGCGCCGAAGCGCGAGATGTCGTACCGCGGCGCGACCATCGCCATGAGCTCGATGGCGCAGCAGGCCAGCCCCATCGGCATCGGCCAGAGGGAGTTCTTGCGGCCCCAGGCGACGTAGTCCGCCAGCCTGGTGGTCATCACCCAGTGATCCATGTCGCGCGCGTCGTCGCCGCTCATCGAGGCCCCGCTTCGGCGGCCGCCGGCCCGGTGAGCCGCGACCATTTCTTGATCGGGTCGGGCCGCACGCCGCCCATCTCCAGCAGCTTGTCCTTGTGGTAGATCATCTGCTCCCGGCTGAGGCCGACCGTCTTGTACTCCTGGGTGAGGAAGATCGCCTGTTCCGGGCAGACCTCCTCGCAGTAGCCACACATGATGCAGCGCAGCATGTTGATATCGAAGACATTCGGCCCCTTCTCGACGCCGGTCGCGATCTCCTGGGCCACGATGTGGATCGCTTTCGGGGGGCAGACGTACTGACACAGGAAGCAGGCCACGCACTTGACGCGCCCCGCGTCGTCCTTCACCAGAGCCGGAAGCCCGCGGTAGCGATCCGGCATCCCCCACGTCTCTTCCGGGTACTGCATGGTCACCTTTTTCCCCAGCATGTGCCGGAGGGTGATCCACATCCCCTTGAGCACCGACGGAAGGTAGGTGCGCGCCAGAAACCCCTTGCGGGACGGTCGATGGACCGGGGTCCCGATCACCGGCATGTCGCCTCCCCGGCCGTCTCCATCGCCAGGCGGTAGCACCGCAGCGCCTCCTTGATCGCCTGCTCGGCGAGCACCGAGCAGTGCCGCTTCGAGTCGGGCAGGCCGCCGAGCGCGTCGGCCACGTCCTGGTTGGTGATCCGCTCCGCCTCGATCAGGGATTTTCCCGCGACGATCACGGTGGTCATGCTGCCGGCGGCAATCGCCGCGGTGCAGCCGAAGCTCTTGAAGCGCGCCTCGATCACCCGGCCGTTCTCAATCCGCAACCCGAGCCGCAGCACATCGCCGTGGGCCGGGTCGCCCACCTGCGCCACCGCCGGAGACCCGGCGATCTCGCCGACGTTTCTCGGGTGGCGGTAGTGATCGAGAAGCGTCGGGCTGTAGTCGGCGGAGGCGTTCATGGCTCGATTCCTCGATGCGGCTAATTCGGACGGCAATCATCGTATTTCAGATGGGGCCGCCACGGCAACGCCTTTCGCCCCAGGGGTCTCAACCCCCTGCAACGCCGCGAGCGCCGCGGCGCGCGCCGCAGCGTCCCCGGAGGCGGCGACGCGCTCGAGCTGCGCTTTCGCCTCCTGCTCCGGAAGCAGGAGCGCCAGGGCGCGGACGGCGTTGAGGGTCAGCTCCCCGGCGCCCGTTCCCCGATCGATCTCCCCCGCGCGCGGGGCGGCGAGGCCGCGATCGAGCATCGCGCGCAGGGTCGGGATCGCGGCGGGATCGCTGATCCGGGCCAGCGCCAGGGCCGCGTTCCACCCTACATCGACCTCGGTGTCGGAGAGCGCGGCGCGCAGGGCGGTGGCGGCCTCGTGATCGGCGAGGGCCCCCAGGCCGTAGGCCGCCATCTTGCGCACTCCCGGATCGGGGTCGCGCAGCGCCTGGCGCAGCTCGGGGAGCGCCTGGTCCGATCCCGTCTGCACGAGCCCCCACGCGGCGTTGAGCCGAGTCTCCGGATCGTCGTCCCGCAACGCCTCAGCGAGCGGGGCGGCGGCGCGCAGATCGCCCGCGTAGCCCAGCGCCAGCGTCAGGTAGCGGCGCAGCTTGAGATCCCGGCGCACCCCCGCGTCGCGCAGGGCGGCGGCCAGGTCCGGAACCATGCGGCGCAGGTCTTCCGGGCTCTGCGCGCGCAACAGGAGCGACAGGTCATACCCCGACTGCCAGCGTTTCAGATCGCCCACGACGGCGCCCAGGAATCCATCGTAGTGCTGCAGGGCGCGGAGGGTGGTCTCCGGATCCGGCCGGCGCTGGCGCAGGAACTGCAGGCCGAAGAACAGCGAGACCAGGACGGCGACCAGCGACAGCGGCACGATGAAAAACTGCAGTACGACCTTCAGGTCGCTCTTGGATTCGACTTCGGGACTCTCCATCACGAACCTCCCTGGAGGGCGCGCGGCTCATTGTCGACCGCCTCGGCGACGTGCAGATCGAACGGCTGGTGCGCCGGATTGCGCCGGAAGCCGCGGTACTGCACCGCGCACCGGTAGCAGATCACGACCTCGCCGAGGAACAGGTAGAGTCCGGCGTCCAGAAGGGTCGCCACCAGGAGGCTGAGCCCCCATGTCGGGACGCTGAGAAGCGCCGCCACCACGAAGATCCCGATGCCGAGCCGGCGATTGAAATCCTTCTGGGTGTACAGGCGGTCGAGGCCGCAGACGAGGCAGCGCATCAGGACCCCGTCGT
>JAYUCR010000419.1:0-8071 GCA_043740165.1 Acidobacteriota bacterium
GGAAGTGGAGCTGCGAATCATCCCGACCACCTGGGGCGAGGTTGGCGTCGCCGCTTACGGCGAAGCGGGACCGGTCACCTGGCGCGCCGCGGTGGTCACCAGCCTCGACGCCGCCGGCTTCAGCGAAGCGGAGGGCGTGCGGGGCGGGCGCCAGCAGGGGGCCGAGGCGCGGGCCGCGGATCTGGCCTTCACCGGCCGTGTCGACGTGAAGCCATTTCACAACCGGGCCCTGGGCAACCTTCTTGCCGGGGCCTCCGGGTTTTCCGGCAAGACCGGGCAGAAGGAGCCCGGCTTCCCGTCAGGCCGCTTCTCGCTCTGGGACCTGCACGCCGAATATTCCTGGAGGGGGCTGTGGACCCGGGCGTTGTACGTCGCTTCGATACTCAGCGACGCGGGGGATATCGGGCTGGCAATCGACGGCACGCCGGCGGTCAGCCCCACCTCGACCGCCATCGGCGAGCGCATGAAGGGATGGTACGCGGAGGTCGGCTACGACCTGATGGCGTCGATCAAGGGGTCGAAGCAGGAGGTGACCCCCTTCTGCCGCTATGAAGCGCTCAACACCCAGGACGAGGTGGCCCCCGGCTTCAGCAGCGACCCCGCCAACGACCTCACCGTGAAGACCTGCGGCGTGCGCTACCTGCCGATCCCGAACGTGGCGCTGAAGCTCGACTACCAGAACTTCGATCAGCAGGCGCACACCGCCGTCGATCAGTTCAATCTCGGGGTGGGCTGGTCCTTCTGAGCTAGCTGCTTTCCGGGCGGGGCGTCCTGAGGACGTGCTGCGGAACCGGCTTGAGATCCCACACCAGGCCGAGCCAGGACATCATCGTCAGGAGATACCAGGACAGGTCGATCTGCCACCAGTGATGCCCCTGGCGGACCGATGCCTGGTAAAAGTGGTGGTTGTTGTGCCAGCCCTCGCCGAACGTGAGCAGCGACAGGAGAAAGCTGTTGCGGCTGTTGTCGGTGGTCGGGTAGCGCCGGCGGCCGATGAAGTGGGCCAGGGAGTTGATGGTGACCGAAGCGTGCAGGAGCGCGACGGTCGAGACCAGGCTCCAGACGAACAGTTGCGGGCCGCTGGTGTGCAGGCCCGGCGCCACGCGTGACAGGACCGACCCGGTCGTCCAGACCAGGGTCCCGCCGATCAGCGGCACCAGCGAGTCGAATCGATCCAGAAAGCGCAGCTCCGGGAAGCGCAGGAGATCCTTCACCAGCTCGAACCGCGGAGCGAAATGGGTCTTCGACATGAACCAGCCCATGTGGCTCCAGAACAGGCCGTACTGCACCGGAGAGTGCGGATCCTCCGGCTGATCCGAAACGCGGTGATGGAACCGGTGGTGCGAGGCCCACCAGATCGGCCCGCGCTGCACCGTGCTGTTGCCGAGAACTCCCATGACGAACTGCATCGGGCGCGACGTCTTGAACGATTTATGCGAGAAGTACCGATGATAGAAGGCGGTGACGGCGAACATCCTCAGGAAAAACAGCCCGGCCGCCATGATCACCGCCGTCGGGCTCCAGCCCACGAGGATCACCGCGAAGCAGGACAGGTGGAGCAGGACGAACGGTATGGTGCGCAGCCAGTCAATCGTCAGCGGTTGATCTTTCGTCCCTTCCTCGGTGCCGATCCACGAATCGAACCAGCGGGAGACGCTCAAGCTGAGACTCAACGGATTCCTCCTGTGGCCGGATAAACGCATGCTTCACGCGGCAAAAAGCGTCTCATCCTACCACATCGAGGGGAGGAGCCTGTCCGTCACGGGATCGGCTTGAGAGGACGGGGCACGATCGGCGGCATCGGCGCCAGATCCCTCGGGTCCTTCGCGATCCGGCCGAGCAGATTCTTGATGGCGTAATCGAGCTGCACATCGGCGCCCTTCAGAAATCCGTCCGGCCCGAGGTCGAGAACGACGTCGGGGTCGACGCCGTGGCCTTCGATCTGCCAGCCGCGGCCGTGCGGGTCCCAGCCGCCGAACTCCGGCTGCGTCGTGACCCCGCCGTCGCGGAACGGCTTGTCGCCGCGGATCCCGACCCAGCCGCCCCAGGTGCGGGTGCCGATCACCGGGCCCATGCCGAAGTCTTTCACCTCCTGCGCCAGGGTCTCGCAGTCCGACCCGCCCTGCCGGTTGATCAGCACGGCCAGGTGGCCGTGGAAAGCGCGGTCGGGTGTCGTACTGAGGTACTTGCCGTAGCGCAGGCCGGCGACCGAGAACAGCTTGCGATCCATGTGCGCGATGATCATGGCGGCGACGAAGCCGCCGTGGTTCCAACGGTCGTCGATGATGAAGCCGCGCTTGTTCCACTGGGGCGGGAAGTCGCGCGAGAACTGCTGCAGGCCGAACCCGCCCATGTCGTACAGGTGCAGGTAGCCGATCTGCCCGTGGCTGGCCTGGTCGACGTAGGCGCGGTTGGCCCGGATCCAGTCGGCGTAGCGGATGCGCGTGTCGCCGGGGACCGGCTTGACGACGATGCGGCGCGCCCCGTCGATCTTCGGCGCGTCGTTGATCGACAGCTCGACCTCGGTGCCGGCCCGGTTCGCCAGGCGGCGCAGGTAGTCCTCGTTCTTGACCAGCGGCCGGCCGTCGACGGCCACCAGCCACATGCCGGGGCGGACGTTCAGATCGGGGCGCGCCAGAGGCGAGGAGGTCTTCGGGTCGGGATAGTCGCCACGGTAGATCTTCTTGATCTGCCAGAACCCGCTGCCGGCGTCATAGTCGAGGTCGGCGGCCAGCAGGCCGGTCCCCACCGGCTTGCCGCGGCGCAGGTCGCCCGGCGAGTGGTAGGCGTGGCCGACGCTCAGCTCGCCGAACATCTCGCCGATCAGATCCTCGAGATCGTCGCGGCTCGACATCCTCGGGGCGAGCGAGCCGTATTGCTTCCAGACCCCGTTCCAGTCCACCCCGTGCATGTTCGGGTCGTAGAAGAAGTCGCGCTCCAGCCGCCACGCCTCGCGCAGCATCTGCGCCCACTCGTCGCGCGGGTTGATGCGCAGCGTCCAGCCGGAAAGCTGCACGCGCGGGTCGTCGCCGCCGCCGGGGTTGTCCTTGTCCGGCTTCGGCGCGCTCATCGCCCCCGCGTCGAGCCGGGTGAACCCCTCCTTCGTCCGGTAGACCAGCACCTTCCCGTTCATCGAAACGTCGTAGCCGGTCACCCCCTGCGCCAGGGTGGCCAGCTTCTCGTTGGCGATGTCATAGGTCAAAAGCGACCCGCCCCGCTCGTCGTCATCCTCGCTGTCGGGGTCGTCGGGCGGCGTCATGCCGCGCGGCTCGAAGCCGAGCCAGTGGAGCTTCCCTTCGACCGCCCGGAGCCCGAAGTACTGGCCGGGCGGGGCCGGGACCTGCACGGCGCGATCGCCGATGCCGTCGAAGTCGATCTTGATCGGCTCGACCTTCTCCTCCTCCTTCTTCTTGTCCTTGTCGTCCTTCGCGTCCTTGTCCCCCTTGGCGTCCTTATCGGGGGTCTTCGGGTCGAGATCGCCGCGGGCCGCGAACGGCAGCTTGCCGTCGGCCTGCAGCGCTACCGCAACGGGAAGCGCCGACTTCTGCACGATGAAGCGGGCCTCGAACCGGTCGAGGTATGGATTGATGAATCGGTCGGACAGGAAGAAGAGGTACTTCCCCTTCGGGTCCCAGGTGGGGGAGTAGGAGTTGAACATCGGATCGGTCAGGACGTAGGACTTCTTCGCCTGCCCGTCCCAGATGCGCACCTGGCTGAAACCGTTGTCGATCGACAGGTCGTAGGCGAGGTAGCGTGAATCGGGCGACCACTCGTAGTTGGTGATCTCGAACTCGCCGGTGTCGGCGACGGTCGCGGCGCCGCCCGCGGCGTCCGCCACCATGAGACGGAACTTCTGGTCGCCCCAGGCCAGCCGCTTGCCGTCGGGGGAGAAGACGGCGGCATAGTGCCATCCGGGCTCCTGCGTGCCGACCTGGCGGGGCGTTCCGCCGTTGTCGGCGGCGTACATCATCAGTTGCTCCTCGCCGTTCACCTCGGTCCAGGCGGCGATCGAGGCGCCGTCCGGGGAGAACGCCGGGTACTTGGTGCGGGCCATGCTGTTCTCGGTGATGCGGCGGATGAGGCCTTTCTTCTTCGTGCGCGTCACGAAGACGTCGCCGCGAGTCTCGAGGGCGATCCGCTCGCCGTCCTTGGACAGCCCCCAGCCGCGCAGGTTGGCCATCGGGTCGACGAAGCGCTCCCGTACCTGAATGCGGTCGCTCGGCAGGGTGATCGGCACCCTCTCGTTTTTTCCCGACGCGATGTCGTACGCCCACAGATCCATCTTGTGCTGGTAGACGATCTTCCCGTCGCCCATCGAGGGCCAGCGCACGTCGTAGTCGTCGAAGGTGGTGTGGCGCTTCACGTCGGAGCCGTCCGGCTTCATCGACGCGAGGTTCGGCCGCCCCCAGCGGTCGGAGACGAAGTAGATCCGGCCGTCGGCGCCCCACATCGGGAAGGCGTCCTTGCCGTCGTAGCTGGTCGCTTCCTTGAACGACAGCGGGTCGAGGGTGCCGACGTTGATCTGCTCCGCCTCGCCGCCCTTGTAACGCTTCCAGTTGTGGAACTCGAGGCCGATCTTCTCGTAGGCGATCCGCTTGCCGTTCGGCTCGAAGGTGACCCAGGCGGCCGGCTCGAGCGGGATCAGGCTCGGGATCCCGCCCTCGGGGGGCAGGGTGTAGGTGCGGTAATCGCCATGCGGGTGATCGCGGCGGCTGCGGAACAAGATCTTGCCGTCCGCCGTCCAGCCGATCACCTGGTCGGACATCGGGTGATAGGTCAGGCGGACCGGCTCGCCTCCGGAGGAGGACATGACATAGACGTCGTCGTTCCCGTCGTACTGTGCCGTGAAGGCGATGCGCGCCCCGTCAGGGGAGATCTGCGCGAACTTCTCCTCGCCCTCGTAGGCGGTCAGGCGCATCGCCACCCCACCCGCCACCGGTACCTTCCAGAGATCCCCCTCGCTGGCGAAGACGATGGTGCCGCGGGCGATGCTCGGGAAGCGGTAGAAGCCATCGGGGGGCGTGTCGGCGGCGCGACCGGCCGACGGCAGGGAGATGACCACGATGGTGGCGGCCAACAGGCCGATCAAGCGAAGGGGCGATCTCAGCATGGACGTTCTCCTCGTTTCGGAAGCGCTGATGCTAGCCGGGCGGGTGCTGGTACGCAACGGAGGGTGCTATGGTTCCGGAGGTTGTGGGCGCTGCGGGCCTCCTGCGTCAACGAGCGGACGGCGCCGAGTCCGCCGCGTGCTCCGCGTCGGCCGCCGACTGCAGCTTCCGGATGACCTCGTCGTAGTAGGGGCGGTCCTTGAGGCTGGCGTACTCGCCCGGGAAGCAGACGGTGGTGATGTCGGCGTTTTCAGCCGTGAAGGCCGACAGGGTCACGGAGCAGAGGAGGCCGTTGGCGAGCCGGGTGTTGTCGATCAGCGGGAGATCGAAGATCCCGACGTCGAAGGTGGCCCGGGTTTCCGCCTGGCCCGGGGTGTCCTCCGGCGGCTTCACCTCGAGACGCACGCGCAGCTGCTGCAGCCGGCGGTCGACATCCAGGACCCGCAGGCCGAGCTGGCAACGGACCCCGTCGACATCGATCGTCTCCCCCTCGAGGCCGACGCCGAACCGGCCGGTGCGATCGAACTCCTCGAGGTCGATGGTGCGCCGGAAGCTGTCCCCGTGGCCTTCGAGGCTGAAGAGCTGCTTGGCGGTGATCTCGCGGGCCACCCGGGTGACGCGTTTCAGGTACTCGCTTTTCGCCGGGTCGTTCGAGGCGACGAGGCGGCGCTGCAGATCGATGAACATCGGCTTGAGGTTGAGCGAGTCGTGGAAGTTGTACGCCAGGAGCTCGAGCTGCAGCACCCGAGCGTCGAGATCCCCCGCCTCCGGATTCAGGAGCGGCTTGAGGATCTCCGCGAACATGTCCTTGCGCAGATTGCTCTCCGACTCCTCGCGCCGGCTCATCAGCTCGGAGTAGAGACGGGCGTTGGTCTCCGCCGCCTGCCGCTGATCGAGGACCTGCGAGCCTTTCACCCCGACCACCGCCACGGCCAGCGCGGTCAGGAGCCCGCCGACCGGGTGGAGGAGGACCCCCGCCTTGTCCCAGAAGTCCTTTTTCTCAGGCGCCACCCGACTTCCTCCCGGCCGCTTACCGGCGGCGCGCCACGAGCGCGCCGCCTTTCATCTCGAGCACCACGTCGATCTGGGCCCCGTCCTCGTAGGAGACGATCTCCAGGCTGGCCGACAGGTTCTTGTAGCCGACGGTGAGGGTGCACTTCCCAGTCTCGCCCACGATGAGATGGTACGACCCGGTCTTGTCGGTCGGCCGTGCGGGGTACTCCTTCGCACCGCACTTGGCGGCCACCGTCGCGCGATCGCCGACCGAGGAGCTCCCCTCGGTGATCCGGCCGTACACCTCGCCGGCCAAGGCCAGCACGGCCGACAACATCGTGACCGCGACGAACGACACCGCCGCCACGAGCGGGGTTCTGCATTTCTGCGTCATGTTGTGTCTCCGAAGGGGGCGAGGGTAGCGCAGATGATAGGCGCGAGCCAAGACCCAGCACGCTTGCCGGACCATTCTGCGTGAGGGGCCCGGCCGCGAGGGTTCGGCGGGCACGGGTCCGGGCTCGCTGGCGCGAGACCCTCCCCTCGCTTCGCCCGCTCGCCGCCCTCCGCGCATAAAGCGCGCGGAGGGGCCCCGGCTCGGGGTCTCAGACGGCCCGGCGAAGCCGCTGCCCGCCCCGCTCACGCGCCCCCGATCTCGCTGCGTTGGCGGTCGCGCCTCGTGGAGAGCCCAACGTCAGGATGGGCGGCCGACAACAGCAACCTCGGCAGCGCGCGCCGGCAGCGCCGACTTGGCCACCGGGCTGCGGCGTGCGCGGCCTGCCGTGGGGACTTGCCGGGCCGTCTGAGACCCCGAGCCGGGGCCCCGCCGCGCGCACTTTGCGCGGAGGGCGGCGAGGGGCGAAGCGAGGGGAGGGTCTCGCGCCAGCGAGCCCGGACCCGTGTCCGGCAAAGGCGGTGTCAGCGCCTCCCGCGGCGCAGGACATGGGCCCCGCGCCGGGTGGCCGGTGATCGGCGCCGACACTATATTGACCGCCGCCGTTGGTCCGCTCGTGGCCCGCCGGGCCGGGGAGGGGTCTGGCTCGATGTTCTTACAACATGGTGATCCGCCCCTCCGGTGGCGGCGCCGTCGCGCACCGGGGGTCCGGGTCGGGCGCGCCTGCCTTCTCCTCGTTCTCCTCCAGACGCTGCCGCTGTCGGCCGGCGCGCCGGCCGCCGATGCGGGGCTCCCCGCCGCGATCGAATATCAGATCAAGGCCAGCTTCGTTTACACCGTGGCCAAGTTCGTCGACTGGCCGGAGGTCGCCTTCTCCACTCCCTCCTCTCCCCTGGTCTTCGGCATCCTCGGGAGCGACGCCGCGTTCGAGGCGATCGAAACGACCCTGCGCGGCAAGCGGGTGCACGATCGGGAGCTCATCGTCCGGCGCCTGACGGGCGTCGGGGCGGCGCGGGACTGTCAGATCCTCTACATCAGCGAGGGGGATCCGACCTCCCTGGCCGCGATCCTCGATCGGATCGATTCGACAGGCGTTCTCACGGTCGGCGAGCGCAGCCACTTCGCCGCCTCCGGCGGGGTTCTCGGTCTCAGCCTGCAGGAGACCCTGGTCCAGTTCGAGGTCAACATGGCGGCGGCGCAGCGCGCCGGCCTCACGATCTCGTCCAAGATCCTCCGGCTCGGCAAGGTGGTGAAGGAAGACGGCCGGCCCGAGGACGTGCGCCCGTGACCCCCTTCCGCGACAGGTCGATCCAGCAGAAGCTGATGCTCATCGTGGCGCTCACCTCGGGCGCCGGACTGATCGTCGTCTGCTCCGCCGTGATCGGCTACGAACGATTCACCGCCCGCGCCACCATGACGCGCGAGCTGACCACGCTCGCCCAGATCATCGGCGCCAACAGCACCGCGGCGCTGGCGTTCACCGACCCGAAGGCCGCGAACGAAACGCTCGCGACGCTCCAGGCGCAGCGTCAGATAACGGCGGCCGCCCTGTACGGGCGCGACGGACGGCTGTTCGCGG
>JAYUCR010000420.1:0-3321 GCA_043740165.1 Acidobacteriota bacterium
GACGAAGTGGCGAAAAAACTCCAGGCCGACCCGACGCAGTTCGAAGCCGTGGCGAAGGAACGGTCGGTGGCCCCCGACAAAGGCCAGCCGCGCTCCTACGCCGAGGAGGATCTCCCCGGCGACCTGCGCGACGCCGTCGTGGTGCTGCAGCCCGGGCAGGTGAGCCCGGTGCTGGAGCATTCGCAGGTGTTCCTGATCTTCCAGCTGGTGCGCCGCGTGGAATCGCGCACCTCCGACATGGCCGAGGTGCGGAGCCGGATCCAGTCGGAGCTGTTCCGGCAGAAGGCCGACCAGGTGATGGAGCAGTACCTCGCGGACCTGAAGGGAAAGACCGAGATTCATGTCAACCGCTCGATCCTGTCGTTCCGCTACACCGGCGAATACGTCCATTAGATCCGCAGTCCGCGCCGCCACCGGCCCCGCCCTTCGCCTCATCCTGCGCGCCATCCCTCTCGGCGCCGTGCTCGCCGTCCTCGCCGTGGCGGCCGGAGCGACGCCGGCGCGCGCCGCGGTGGTGGAGGAGATCGTCGCCCACATCAACAACCGCATCGTCACCCGCAGCGAGCTCGACGAGCGCAAGGCGGTCCTGGAGCGCCAGATCGCCCAGCAGTCCTCGGGCGCCACGGCCGAGGCCGAGCTCCACAGCGCCATGGACTCGCTCCTCGCCAACATCATCACCGAGAACCTCCTGCTGGAGCGCGCCGACACCGTCTTCGACATGGACCGGATCCGCGGCACGCTGATGGACGACTTCCGCAAGCAGCAGAAGATCAACACCGACGCCGAGCTCGAGCAGGCCCTCAAGGAGCAGGGGATGACGCGGAAGGAGCTGGAGGACCAGCTCATCCGCCTGGCGGTGCCGAACGAGATCATCACCTACGACGTGAAGCGCCGCATCAGCGTCAGCGAGTCCGAGATCCAGGAGTACTACACGCGGCACCTCGACCGCTGGGAGACGCCGGCCTCCGTTACCTTCCGCGAGATCGTCCTGCTGTACGGCCCCGACAACCGCGACGCGGTCCTCGAGCACGCGCATCAGATTGAGAAGGAGGCGCGCGAAGGGGCCGACTTCCTGGAGCTGGTGCAGCGCGACTCCGAGGCCGGCACGCGCGAGGCGCAGGGCCTGATCGGCCCGGTGCCGCTCAGCGATCTGCAGAGCATCATCGCGGTCTCCGCCTTCAGCCTCGACCCGGGCGGCATCAGCAACCCCCTCGACACCGGCCACTCGTTCCACGTCATCCGCCTCGACGCCCGCACCGACAAGGTGGTGAAGACGGTTGCCGACGTGCACGACGAGGTGGAGAAGGCGGTGCGCGACGAGAAGTTCCGGCCGCGGTTCGACCGATACCTCAAGAAGCTTTGGAAGAACAACTACATCGAAGTGGCGCCGAAGTACGAGAGCATGCTCGTCGTTTCTCCACTGACCCCGAAGACTCCTAGCTGACGCTGCCTGCTGCGCGGGGGTCCGAGGTGGGGCTCCGCTTCGGTTCGCTCGCGATTCAAGACGCCAGACCATGCTGAAACCGAGGCGCGGCTCACAGGCGCTGCGCCCCACCTCGGACCCCCGCGCTGGCCGCACCATCAATAGAAGCCTTGGGGGGAGCGGGGGGCTCCACGATCATGCTTTCGCGGCGGCTCCTTGCGGATAGCTGCTACCGGGAGCTTGACAGGGGCCTACGTCATAATTACGATGTAGGTATGCTTGAGCTCCGATTCGAGTGGGACGCCCGGAAAGAAGCGGAGAATAGACGGAAGCATGGCGTCTCCTTCGAGGAAGCTGAGGCCGTATTCGCTGACGAACAGGCACTTTTGGTCGATGATCCGGAGCATTCAGCCGACGAGGATCGCTTCATCTTGATGGGTCTGAGCTCAAGGCTCCGTGTCCTCGTCGTTGTTCATGCCTACAGGGAAGGTGAAGGCGTCATCCGGCTGATCTCGGCACGCAGGGCCAACAGGCAGGAACGGGCGGTTTACAACCGAAGGTGGAGAACATGAAGAGGAACTACGATTTCACGAAGGCACGTCGGAACCCGTATGCCAGCCGCCTGAAGCGGCAGGTCACGATCCGGCTCGATGACAAGACGATTCAGTATTTCAAGACGATTTCGAAGGACTGCGGCATCCCCTACCAGACGCTCATCAACCTGTACCTTCGCGAGTGTGCCGCCACCGGCAAGCGCCTAGAGATGAACTGGAAATCCGTCGCATAGCCCGGCGCCGCCGGCTTGCCAGGCACGATGGCACGACGGTGGGCTTCCCTGAGGAAGTTGGCCGGATGTTGGAAGCAAGCGGGGCGGGGGGCGGACGGGCGGAGCGCCTGTGAGCCGCGCCTCGGTTTCAGCATGGGCTGGCATCTTGATTCGCGAGCGAACCGAAGCGGAGCCCGTCCGCCCCCCGCCCCGCGGCCTCCGGGGCCCGGCATTCGCCCTTGGAAGAACCCGATCGGCATGCTATAGTGCTCGCCATTCAGGCGATCCCGGAGTCTTCCCAAGCCAACCGTTGGCCGCAGGGTGCAGGGTTCACCGCAGGGCAATTCGAACTGGACAGCCCGCTCGGGACGCCATCCGAAACAGCGCAAAGGAGCGACATGCGCCGCTACGAACCTGGTAACCAAGCTCCACCTCCCAGCGCCTTCAACGAGCGCCAGGCCGCCCCGGAGCCGGGGCATCGCAAGCTGATCCGGCCGAACCTGTCGGAGCTCAAGGACCGCCTGGCGACGCGCCCCCCGCGCCGCAAGCAGGTCCCGCCCGAGCAGACCAACGCCGAGGCGTTCTACTACCTGAAACAGATGAACAGCAAGACGCCGATGGTCGTCGTGATGAAGGACGGCGAGGAGCTGCGCGGCATCATCGAGTGGTACGACCGGACCTGCATCAAGGTCAACCGGATCGGCGCTCCCAACCTCATGGTGATGAAGGACTGCATCAAGTACATGTACAAAGAGGAAGAGCTGCACGGTTCGAAGGGCCCGGCGGCCGACGGCATCTGACCGCTCCCGCGGCACGATGAAACCCGTCATTGCCATCTCGACCGGCGACCCCGCAGGCATCGGCCCCGAAATCAGCCTCAAGGCAGCCATCCGCCAGGACGTGCTCGACGTCTGCCGCCCGCTCCTCATCGGCGACCGCGAGCGCCTCCTGGCCGAAGCGCGCCGCCTGCCGGGCGGCCTGACCGGCGCCGGAACCGCCCCCGCCGCGCCCGCTTCGGGCGGCGCCGATCCGGCCGCGTGGCCCGAGGTGTCGCGCTCCGGGTTCGCCGAGATGGGGTCCAAGCAGGGGGCCGACTTCGCCGTCGAAGGCTGGCTGGAGGGGCCGGCGTTCC
>JAYUCR010000421.1:0-3312 GCA_043740165.1 Acidobacteriota bacterium
GCTGCCACGCCAGCTCGTAGTCCGAGAGGACGCGTGCCAGCGGTGGCGGCAAGATGACTGTTGGTAGCTGCGGCTGCTCCGGCGGTGGCGCGGGCGCGGCTCCGGCGACGAGGACCAGCACGGCACAGAAGAGGACGGCGTGGCGCATCTCTCAGGCTCGAGTCATTCAGTCTTGCTGCATCGCAGGGAACCTGTCCGGCGCCACGTGCCGCCGTCCGCGGCGACGTCGAAGTCTTCCGTGAACTCGCCGTCGCTGCCCATCGAGACGTAGACCCACTTCTTGAGTTTCTTATCGAACGACTCGTACGACTCCGTCGTCACCGGCGGAATGTTGGGCTCGCCCGAAGTCAGCGTGTAGGTCAGGTTCAGCCAGCGATCCCCGAGGCCCATGGAGCAGCCGGCGGTCTCGCGCGCCGGCTTGTGCCCGCTGCGCACCACGTCGCACGACCATGCGCCGAGCAGGAAGCGATCCGAGGACCAGTCCGGGCTGCTCTGGGGCGATTCGGCGTGAGCGGCCAGTGCTGCGACGAGCGCGACGACGCCGGCTGCGAGCAGGCGCATGGTTCGGCCCCTCACTGTCCGGATTCCGTCGGCAGCCCGGCGGACAGCCAGCCGCCGATGCCCGCCGACATCACCTTCACGTTGCCGTAGCCCATTTGCTTCGCCCGCCGGGCTGCATTGGGCGCCTTCCGGCACAGCGGATTCGAGCAGTAGAACACCAGGTTGGCTTCCTTGTCCGGCGGCAGGTCGCCGTCCTTGTAAGCGGCCGGATCCAGATTCAATGCGCCCGGAACGTGCGCCTTCATCCAGCTCTGCCGGGAATTGACGTCGATGACGGTCGCCTGCCGCTCCTGCACCAGTTGATGCAGCCCGGCAGGTGAGATGGTCTTGAGTCCCATCAGTCGCGCGAACATTTCAGGCCTGGCCTCCGTAAACGCGGCAGATTCGGAGCGACAGCACCACCAGAAGAATCGCGAACAGGGTGCCGAGGATGAATAGGGCCGGCCGCAGCCAGCGCGCCCGGCATCCGAGCCAACTCGCGTACGCCTCGACTGCCGGACCGGCGGTGAAGCAGACGTTCGCCATGATGGCACGCGCGATCAGGAACACCGGAACGCCGGCATGGACACAGCCGTGGTGACAACCCCACCTGGCCCAGGCCACCACGACCGTCACGACCAGGACGGCGTTGTAGACCAGCCGCAGGCGCTCCCACTTCAGAAATATGTTCTTGGCGGACGGGACCTCCTGCAGCGTTTTCGGGGCAGTTGGCTCTTGAGACATCTCCATCTCCTCCTTGCGGGTCGGATGCCCGTCGTGAGCCGCCGTGCTAGTGCCGCCGGCCGGTGAGCGCCGTGCTCACACCCAATCCCAGGTAGATGACCCCGCTGGCATACCGTGGCAGCGGTCCCCGCATCACGCGCCCGCCGAGCAAGGGTCTCAGGCTGCCGGCCAGGAAGGCGTAGCTGCTGTCGGTGATCAGCGCCAGTCCGACATAACTGAGCCCGAGCAAAAACACCTGGGGCGCGACCGGCCCCGGAATCAACAGGATCACGAGAGCCGCGGCGAGGAATCCCAGCCATGACGTGCTGCCCGGCATGCGAGCCTCCTGAGGCGTCGCGGCATGATCGCACAGAACGATGCGCGCGTCGGAGCCTACCGGTTGAAGGGATATTCCTGAACCCAGTGGAACCCGCGGTTCACGAGGGGATACTTCTGGCGGTCCTCCAGGAGAAGCTGCATCTGCACGCGGTGCCCGTCCATGTCGCCCTCGAGCACCAGGCGGTCGGCGGCCGGCTGCTGAAAAACGATCTTCGATTTCCGGTCCAAGGTATTCCCAGCGATCAGGACCATCGACTTGCGGTCAAGATCGATGTCCGTTCGGTACAGGTCCACGCTTTCGTCCATCCGGTGGAAGGCCGCACGTCTCGGAGAGTCGAAGATGATCCGCCGCCAGCGATCGTGATCGGTGAGAAGAGGCGCCAGCACCTTTCCGTCAACGGACATCTGTTCCACGCTCCAGATCCCGTAGAACGGCGACTTCGGCGCGCCCCCTCCATAGAGCGTCCATTGCTGGCGCAGGCCGTAGCCGCTGATCCCTGCCAGGTAGGCGCCGAGGACGACCTGCGCGATGCATGCCAGCCGGTCGGCGCGCGCGCCACCCAGCAACGGTGGTCGCGGCGCCAGGAAAACCTTGGCCAGGCGTGCGGCGTCGGGAGCAAGCAGGAACAGGCTGAGCAGAACCAGGTGGAACGACATCAACTTGACCGGCACGTCGTAGGTCATGTTCAAGGTGAAGACCTGGACCGTGTCGGCGAGGCAGACAAGCGCTCCGAGCGTGGCCGTACGGGGAATGAACAACAGAATGCCGCCCAGGAGCTCGGCGCAGCCAGTGAAGCTCTGGTAGGCGGGCGAGGCGCCCATGAACGACCAGAGCACCCCCATCGGCGAGAAGTACCCGAACGGCTCGACCAGTCGGCCCAGCGACGGCCCGGCTCCCATCTGCAGCGGAATGGCCTTCGTGGCGCCGTACGCGACCATCGTCGACCCGAGCGCGAAACGAACGAATAGGTGGAACCACCGGTGGAGCGCGCTGTAGTTCTCGCGCCGGCGATCCAGGATCGTCCATGCGGCCGTTGCAACGAGCGCGATGGCCAGGAGACAGAAGACCAGCACCCAGTCAAAGGTCTTGTCCCCGCTCCCGCTCGCTGTGACGACAAGTGGAGACGTGACGCCGAACAGATGGCTCGCGACCCAGGTGACGGGTGCCTGCAATGGTGGAAGGGCGCAGAGCTCGGGGAACCCCCAGGCCGGCAGTCGGACGAGCGACGTGAGCATCTGCGTGGTGAGGATGTAGAGGCCGAGGTACACGAGAGCGAACCGGAAGACGACACGCGTGGCCGGGCGCCAACAGGAGCCAGGCATTTACCTTGTCCCAATCAGGAGAGGTTGGAAGAAACGCCCATCCACCCGTCGCACCTGCTTGAAGCCGGCCGTTCGCATCAGCGCCGCGACACGATCCAGCGGGACCGCGAAGCAGGTGGTCTTCGGCGTCATCGTGAGAAGTTCTCCGCCCGCATCAACCGCATGGACCTCGAAGAAGAGATCGTAGACCTCTCCGCGCCAGGTCCTGGCGGGCGATGCTCCCCTCCCAGTCCTGGTAGACCACGTCGTACCAGGGAGCGAGGGAGTCATAGAAGTCGCGAACCGACAGATTCATCCGCGTCGTCAGTCTTTCTTGGCGTCGACCTGCCGCTGGATCAGGGCGGCGAGGTTCCCTTTATTTCCCGGATCGACTCCGCTTGTACCGCG
>JAYUCR010000422.1:0-20093 GCA_043740165.1 Acidobacteriota bacterium
ACGAAGGTCCGGTCCAGGAGCTCGACAGCCGACGGCCCGGCGCGCAGGATCTCGACCACCGCGGCGCCCGATCGCTCCAGATCGTCGAACAGCACGAGCGCGGTCGCCTTGGCCTTCGGGATCGGCACCACCTTGAGCGTGGCGTCGAGCACCAGCCCCAGCGTCCCTTCCGATCCGACCAGGAGCTTGGCGAGATCCACGGAGCCATTCGCGGCTTCGCGCAGCGCATAGCCCGACGCGTTGCGCCGGGTCCCGGGCTGGCGCGCCGCAATCAGGGCCCGGTTTCGGTCGAGGATCGCGAGCAGCCCCCGCGCCAGCCGCACCTGAGGATCGGCCCCGCCCGCGGCGGAGAGGGCCTCGCGGGCAAGAGCTTCGCGGGCCAGTGGCGTCGTGTCGATCACCGATCCGTCGGCCAGCGCCGCGCGCAGGGACACCACGTTGTCCCGCGTGGCGCCGTACAGCACCGTGTGCGATCCGCCGGCGTTGTTGGCGATCATCCCGCCCAGCGTGCACCAGGCCGAGGAGGACGGGTCGGGAGCGTACTGCAGCCCGCTCCGGCGCAGCACTCGATTCAGGTGGGCCTGCACCACGCCGGGCTGGACGCGGACGGTGCCGCGCTCCCTGTCCACGTCTCCGATGCGGCGGAAGTATTTCGAGAAATCAACGATCAGGCCCCGCCCGAGCGTCTGCCCGGCGAGCCCCGACCCGCCGCCGCGCGCGGTCACCGGGATTCCGTGGCGACGGGCGTACCCGAGCACCGCCAGGACATCGCCCTCGTGACGCGGCACCACGGCACCCAAAGGCATGATCTGGTAGATGCACGCGGCGGTGCTGTACAGGGTGCGGTGCAATTCGTCGGAGAGCACCTCCCCTTCGACGCACCGGCGCAGGTCGGAGGCCACCGCCGCCGGGTCGATACGATCGATGGCGTTCATCCGCGCCGCCTCCCGCCGGCGGTGCCGGGAGGATCGAGGAGTCCCGCCAGGTGCCCCAGCTCGGGAAGGATCAGGCGCCGCAGCGCCAGGCGCACCGCCGATTCCGATCCCGGCAGGGAGAACAGCACCGTTCCCCGAAACGTCCCCGCGACCGCCCGGCTCAGCATCGCCGGCGGGCCGATAGCCTCGTAGCTGAGGGCACGGAAGATCTCTCCGAACCCGTCCAGTCGTTTCTCGAGCAGCGAGGCGACGGCTTCATAGGTGGTGTCCCGCGACGCGATCCCGGTTCCCCCGGTGATGAGCACGACGCGCACCGTGCCGCGTCGGGCCAGATCGCGGAGGTGGCGCGCGACCAGGCGCCGCTCGTCGCGCAGGATGCGGTAATCGGCCACCCTGTGCCCCGCCCGTTCGAGCGCCCTGATGATGAGACGGCCGCTCCCGTCACGCGCCTCGTCGCGCGTATCGCTGACCGTCACCACGGCGCACGGCACGCGGGACGGACCCTTCCGGCGGTGTTCCTGGTGGCTCATGGGCGTCTCGCGGGACAGGCGCGCGGCGGTGCCGCGCCGTTCATGACGGAGCGGACGACGTCAGGAGATGAAGGAGGGTGCGCACGCCGACGCCCGAGCCGCCCTTCCCGAGATAGGAGTACTCCTTCTCTCCGAAGGCCGGCCCGGCGATATCCAGGTGAGCCCAGCTCAACCCTTCGCGCACGAACTCCTGCAGGAAGAGCGCCGCCGTGATCGCACCGCCCCAGCGGATGCCGGTGTTCTTGATGTCGGCGATGTCGCTCTTGATGTGCTCGCGGTACTCCTCGTAAAGCGGCAGCTGCCACATGGTCTCCCCCGCCGCCGCGGCGGCGGCGAGGATCGCGTCGACCAGCCGCTGATCGTTGCCCAGCACCCCGCTCGCCATCGGCCCCAGGGCGACGACGCAGGCACCTGTCAGCGTGGCAAGGTCGATGGCGCTCTCGACACCGTCCATCCTCGACACGTACGACAGGCAATCGGCGAGCACCAGCCGCCCCTCGGCATCGGTGTTGCGCACCTCGACGGTCTTGCCGTTCATGATGCGCAGCACATCGCCGGGGCGGATGGCCCCTCCGCCCGGCATGTTCTCGGCCATCCCCATGAGGCCGATCACTTCGGTGTTCGAACCGAGCTCTGGCAGGGCGCACAGGGTGGCGAGGACCGCCGCCGATCCCGCCATGTCGCACTTCATGGTTTCCATTCCGTCGGCGGTCTTCAGCGACAGTCCGCCGGAATCGAAAGTCAAACCCTTGCCGATCAGGGCGACGCGCCTTTTTCCCTTGCCTTCCGGGCGGCAGGTCAGCTGGATGAGGCGCGGCTCATGGTGCGATCCCTGCGCCACCCCCAGAATCCCTCCCATCCCCATGGAGCGCATCTCTTCGGGCCCGAGCACCTTCGCCTCGATGCCCGCTTTCCCGGCGGCATCGAGGGCGATCTCGGCCATGCGCGGCGGCGTCAGGAACGAGGCCGGCTCGTTGACGAGATCGCGGGCGAAGCAGGTGGCGGCGGCGACCTTTTCCCCGCGCGCCAGGCCGGCGGCCACCTCCTTGAGGGGCGCGTCTCCGGCGGCGACGATCAGGTGACGCAGGTGCTTTCGTCCGGCGCGCGGCTCGCTGCGATAGCGATCGAACCGATAGGTGCCGAGGAGCGCTCCCTCGGAAAGGGCCTGCGCGGCGGCGCCGCGCGAAGCCGGTTGAGCCGGCGCCGCCAGCAGCGGCAAGGCGATGCTCGCGGCGCCCAATCGATCCGCCTCGATCAGGGCGTCGCCCAGATCACGCCGGTAGCGCTCGAGCGTCAGATCGGCGGACGCGCCGAGCCCGAGCACCAGGTATCGACCGCAGCGAAATCTCTCGGCCGGCGGCGCATGCCAGAGCAGGAGGCGGCCCGACCGGCCATGAAAGCGATCCTCGCGCGCCACCTCGGCCAGGCGCTGTGCCAGGGAGCTCCCCACCGGACCGAGGATGCCGTCGTCGCCTTTCAGAAGGTAAACGATGCCCAGATCGGCCTCGATCCCCTGGAGTTCGCCCGCGCGCGCTTCGATGCGCAGCGTCCCGCTCACGATTTCCCCGGGAGCGGCATGGGCCGGAGCGCGTCCCAGGCCGGAACATCCGTGGCCGAGGATTCGCCTGTGCGATCCCGTTCGAACACGATGCGGGCACTCAAGGTGCCGGAGTCTGCCTCGAACATGCGGCTCCTTGCACGACCACCGGACAGAGCCTGCTTTTCTTCAGGGAACATGCCGAACCTGCGGCGACATGGGCGCTCATCTTAGACAGGCGGGCTGCAAGGGTCAAGCGCGTTCCGAAGGCGCGATCCGGCTTGTGTTATAGTCCGCGTCTCGGAATCCTCGCACCGTGATCCCCCTGCACGACGACATCCCGACGAAATCCTGGCCGGTCGTCACGGTCGGACTCATCGTTCTCAACGCGGCCCTGTTCGTGCGTGTGCTGCTCCTGCCCTCCGGCACGCAGCAGGAAGCCCTGCTGCGGCTTGCCGTCATCCCGTACGAGTTGACCCACCTGCCGCCGGGACGATTCGAATTGATCGGGTACAACGTGCTGACGCTTTTGACCTCGATGTTCCTGCACGCCGGATGGCTGCACCTCATCGGCAACATGCTCTACCTGTGGATTTTCGGGGACAACGTCGAGGACATCATGGGCCACGGCCGGTTCCTCGCGTTCTACCTGTGTTGCGGCCTGGCGGCCGCGGCGGCGCAAATCGCCGCGCACCCCGCGTCCCGAGTGCCGATGATTGGCGCCAGCGGCGCCATCGCCGGGGTCCTCGCCGGCTATCTCGTGATGTTCCCGACCGCTCGAGTGATGACTCTCTTCTTCCTGATCATCATCGTGCGGGTCGTGCCGGTCCCGGCGCTGATCGTCCTGGGACTCTGGCTTCTGGTGCAGCTGGTGAACGCGGGACAAGCGGGACCCGGGGGGGTGGCCTGGTTCGCCCATCTGGGGGGGTTTCTGGCGGGGCTCCTGCTGATCGTGCCTTTCCGGCGCAGGCGCGACCGGCGGGGTCTTTACTGATCTGTGAAATCGAAGCCGAGCTCATGCAACGCACCGGCAGCGCGCTGGTGCAGCGCCTCGATGGTGCCGTCATTGACGACCACCCGGTCGGCCAGGGCGAGCGTCCTCTGAAGTTGCTGCCCGCTCTCGGTCTCGGAGTTCTCCCGTTCCTCCTTGCGGGCGAATTCCTGTAGCGTGGCGCCGTCGCCGATGCGGCCGCGGCGCAGCGATCGTTCGAATCGAAGCTCGATGGGTGCGTCGATCCCCAGCAGGAGGAATCGAGGAAGGGTTCTGAGGTAGGCCACCTCACCCGGACTGCGTATCGAATCGACGACCGATCGCCCGTCGAGCTGCTCGACGATTCGAACGGCCAAGGCGCCCGGCCCCCCTCGCTCGCGGAGCCGCACGCCGACGTTGATCAGGTTGTCGCGGGTGTGCTCGAGGCCCTGAGCGGTTGCGGCACCACGCACGACATCGGAAAGTGAGTGGGCTTCGAAGCCGTGCGCGGAGAGAAACTTGGCCACCTCCCCCTTGCCAGAGGCGTTGGGGCCGGTGAGGCCTATGACCATCGTTGGGAGAGGGCGCGAGCTGGTGATTCTCAGTTCCCCTCGGACGACGAATCGCCCGGGTCGCCAGGCGGCTCCGGCGCGGGCTCCTCGGGTGGGGCCTGGTCCGGCTCCACCTCCGCGGGAGGGGGTTCCACAGGATCGACGGCTGGCGGTTCAACCGGCCGGTTGTTCACCGCGGGCGGTGCCGGCGCCGGGGCGGCGGGCGCCGCTCCTGCCGCAGGAGGAGCGCCCGCTCCCGCCGTCGGCTGACCGCCCGGAGGACGTGGGGGATAGTACATGGCCGTGGAGGGCCGTCCCTGCCCAGGCCCGCCGACGCCGCGGCCGTTGAATCGTCTGCCGGCGTACGGTCGAGCCATCGCGCCCTCGAACCGACTCGCGGGAGGTCGCATGCCGGCACCTTGCATCACGCCGGGGGCGGTCATCCTCTGCGGGTTCGGCGCCGGCAGCGCCCCGTCCTCGCCTTGGCCGCCGAGAGAAAGCGCTTGCGGTCCATTGAGATTGTTGCCCGCTCCCATCGCTTTGCCCCCGACCATCGGGCCCGTGGCAGGCGCAAGCCCCATCGCAGGATTGCTGCCGATCACCGCAGGGATGGCGGCTGTTGGCACCGCTGCGGCCGCCGGCACCACCGCGGGCGTGAGCACCGCGGTCGGCGCGGGAATGGCCACCGCGGGTTGGGATTGCGATACCTCCAACTCGTCGATCCGGTCAATCTGCAAGGTCGGGACGCCAATGCGACCGCCCCCTTCGATCTCAAGGATGGTGACGCGATCCCCCTTCTCGACCTTCTTGACGGTCATCGCCTTGCCGTTGACGAAATAGACGACCTGATCGGCGAACAACATCGAAGCATCGCTCGCGCCGATGAAAATGGCGGTGGCCAGCAGCAGGGAGGAAGGCTTCTTGGTTCGCGTCATATTTGATTCTCCGTCGTTCCTCGAACCGGAACCGAACCCGGAGCAGTTGGCGGCGAGGAAGACCGGATCCGGGGTGGCTGAAGTGTACCGCGAGACTCCTGGGCCGGCAATCGGAATCGGTTCGCCGTTACGATTCGGTGACCGTAACCCCTTTATCGACGTATTCAAACTCGAGGACCGTGGCCCCCAGGGCGGCCATTCGGGATCTCACGGCCTCATGGGCTCCCTCCCGGACCCAGAAGACGATACAGCCACCGCCCCCCGCGCCGCAGACTTTCCCCGCTAGGGCGCCAGACGACCGGGCCTCCTCGATGAGCCGATCGATGCGGGCGTCGGTCACCGCGGGCGAGAGGCGCCGGCGGGCCTCCCATTCCGCGGCCAAAGCGGCCCCGGCTCCATCCCACGCGCGCTCCAGCAGCGCACGTCGTACCTCCTGGGCGGCATCGCTGATCGCCTGCAAAGCTCCGCGCACCTCGCGGTCTCCATCGAGATGACGCTTGAAAATGTCCCAGTTGGAAATCCCCGAGTTGCGCGAGAGCCCGGTGAAAACCAGAACCGTGCGGCGCCGCAAGGCATCCGGATCGACCGCCAACCTCTCAACCCGGGTTCCCTCGACGGTGTAATGCAACCCCAGCACTCCGCCGCGTAATGCCGGGTGGTAATCCTGCTCGCCGGTCGGTATCCCGAGCACTTGCGTCTCGATGGCCCGGGTCACGCCGAGCAGCTGTTCGGCGTCATATCCGCGCGACGTGAAGCGATTGAGCGCCGACGCGAGGGCGATCCCCAGGGTCGATGAGCCCCCGAGCCCGGAGCCGGCCGGCGCCATGCAGCGCGTGGTGATGCGCACTCCCGCTTCCGCAGCCCGCCCGGCTCGCGAGCCTCCCTCGGTGGGAAGGAAATGCCGCGCCAGCCGCACAATGAATGTCAATGCCTCCGGCACCTGCGCGGCTTCACCAGGACGCGCGGAGACGGGGGGGATTCGAAAACACACGCCGCGATCGATGGAGTTCACGTCGATTCCGGGCTCCGAGGAGGACTCGACGGTTGCATTCGCGGTCAGGGAAATGGCCGCGTTGACGGTCAGCGGCCGCTCGTGCAGGAGGTAGAGAGGCCAGAGATCGACCGTTCCACCGGCAAGATCGATGCGCGTCGGGGCCGCGGCTGAAACCGAACGGGGCATGGGCCCGCATGATAGCGGCCGCGCGCGAAGCGGGTCAACCGGGGCTGTTGAAGCGACCAGATCGCTGTGCTACCATCCGCCCGCCTTGCCGCTACCAGAGCCGCTCCAACCCGTATGAATTCGCATCGTGCGCTCGCCATTCTTCCCTTGATCGTCATCTCCGGCTCGATGCTGTTCGTGCCGCTGGCGCATTCGGGCATGCTGATCGATCCGTTCGCGCTCCCCAAGTCGGTCGTCCTGTTGTCCGCGGCGGCGATGCTGATCTTCGCGGCGGCCGTCGAATCGGTCCTGCGGGTCCCGGCCCGCCGAATCCGCTCTTCCGCCTTCCTGCTGTCCGCGCTGCTCTTCGGATGCGCGCTCACCGCGACCCTGCGATCCGCGAACCCGAGACTTTCCCTGCGGGGTCTCGCCGAACTGGGGGCGCTGATCGTGATCGCCTGGGGCACGGCCCGTTGCGTCCGAGGCCCTCGCGCCGCTTCCCTGATCCTGAGGGCGGCGCTGCTGGGCGCCACGTGCGTCGCCGCCGGAACGCTCGTGCAGGTTTTCAGCCCGGGCTACAACCTCTCGGTGTGGGGCCTGTCGATCCTCCCTCCGGCGCCCGCCGGCGCGACACTCGGCGATCCCGGTCTCGCGGCGCAGTTCCTCCTGGTATGCCTCCCCCTGGCCTTCGGGGCCGTGGTCTTGTCGAGAGGGGTCACGAAGCTCCTGTGCGCGGCGGGTGTCGGCCTGGTGCTCGCGGCGTTGCTGTTCGCGGGCAGGCCCGAGGGCTGGCTGTTGGCCATTTTTTCGCTCGCCATTCCAGGTTGCCTGGCGGCGGCCCGGCGCTGGCGCCTCGGTCCAACACGCGGACCGGGCTCCGAGCCCGCCACCCCTCGCTCATTTCGAGGGGCTCTGGTCGCGGCGATCGTCGTCCTCGCGGTCCTCGGGCTGTCGCGCGTCCCGGCGCTCAGCCATTCGGGCCAGGGAGTCCTGCCGCTGCAGCACGTCGCCGTCCTGGCACCGACCACGGGAGATGCCGTGCTGGATCGGGCGGCGGCCACCACGGGGACGCTGTCGCTACTGGCCAGGCACGCCCTCGGTGTCGGCCCCGGTTTCTGGCGTCACGCCTTTCTGGAAGTGGCTTGGACGCACGTTACGGCGTCGCCCTTCACTCTGAGTCATCAGGCGATCCACGCCGGAAACAGTTTTCTCGAGCTGGCTGCCGAGGTCGGTCCGGCGGGCGCATTGATGTTCGCCGGGCTTCTCCTCGTGGCGATGGCCCGTAGCGGCGGCGCGGCATTTCGCAATCACGATGCCCAGGGAGACCTTGCCGCCGCAGTCCTGGGCGCTCTGCTGGCGGCGCTCCCGGTGGCGCTTTATGGATCTCCGCTCCAGGAGACCAGCCCTGCCCTCCTCATCTGGGTGTTGATCGGCCTGGCCCAGTCCGGAGCGATCGGGGGCGACAACATGCCGGATCACACCGTCCGGGGCGGAATATGGCGACTATCGGCGGGGGTGGTGACGCTTCTCGCCCTGGGAGGCACGGTTCTTTTCATGGGTCGCGCCCTCGTGCAGCGCGTCGAGGCCTCGCGGCGTACACTCGCCGGCCAGGCCCTGTTGTCGGCGGGCGATCCGCGGGGGGCCATCCAGGTGCTTGATCACCCATCGATCCACCGCGCTCCGGACCACCTGCCGCATGTCCTGCTGGCGAACGCGAGGTTGCGCAGCCATGCTTACGCCGGTGCGGCGGATGAATTCACGGCGACGATCGAGCGTTCCCCCTGGTTCCCGGCCGCCTATCTGGGCCGTGCCTCAGCGCGCGAGGCGCAAGGGTTCTATGACCGGGCCGACCAGGATCTGCAGGCAGCGCTCCGCATCTGGCCCGACAATGGGGACACGCTCCTCAGCCTGGGCCGACTGAACGCACACAGAGGCCGGTTGGACCTGGCGATCGAAAACTATCTGCGTGCGACACAGATCAGCCCGGCGCTGCCGGATCCCTGGTACGGCATGGGCGAGGCGTACGCCCGGCGCAGCCAGTATGACGAGGCCATTGGCGCCTTCCGGACCTGCATCGAAAAGAACCCGCGCTACCCGCGGGCCAATCTGTCGCTTGGCGAGGCGTACGAGAAACGGGGACTGCTCGACATGGCCGTCGGGGTGTTTCAGCGCGCGGCGGCCTTGGATGAAAACGACGTCGAGCCGCGCCTGAAACTGGCGAACACCTTCCACAAACTGGGACGCTACTGCGACGCCCGGGATTCTCTCGCCGGCGCACGGGATCTGGAAACCGACCCGGCACGACGCGCCACCATCCAGGGGTACATCGACACGGTGGACCCGATGTGCCGCAAGGAGCAGCAGCACCCGAAGCCCTGAATCTCCGCGCGCCGCACCTACTCGATCCAGATTTCGATGCGCGATTCGGGTGTGTCGACATCGAGAAAGCGTCCCGCACCCTGCTTCTGGATCGCCTCGAAGATATCGTCCAGATCGACTCCCTGTTTTTTCGCTTCCTCCCGCAAACCGGCGCGGTCATCCTCGTCGAGCGACTCGACCAGCATCCTGGCGAAGGCGACCGGCAGATTGACTTTGAGGTCGTAGCGTTTCTCCGCCTTGTTGAACACCGTCATCCTTATGAGGCTTGGCGGCGACGGGGCGCCCGCCGTGGGTGCCGGAAGATCGGCGCCTGCCCGCGCTCCGGGCAGCGGCACCTGGCGCGGATCGATCTTGAGGATCGCGATCAGGATTTCATTGCGGATATCCGGGTCGGTCTGCGTGTCGAGCGCCCGCTTCAGGACCGGCAGAGCCCGGCGCCTCACCGCATCATCGCGCGTGTCTCCCGCACGGATCGCGGCCAGCGTCGCCACATAGACCGAGGGGCTGTCGAGCCCTTCCATCAGCGGGGCGGCGCACCCGGCGGTGCTCTGGCGGCGCGGGTCGCATGCCAGGGCGAAGATCCCCGACCAGGATTCCTCGACCAGAAGACGATCTTTCGGGTAGCGGGCGACGAAGCGCCTGTAGGCCGCCCCCGCCTCGGCCTCGCGTCCCGGGAGGTGCGAGAGGGCTCGGGCCCGGTTGAAGGCCGCCTGGGACGCGGCGGGGCTCGCCGGGAACCGGGCCAGGATCTCCTCGCACCCGGACAACACCGCCGGCCAGTCCTGATCGAACACCGCCACCTTGACCTTTCGGAAGAGATCCTCCTCGCCCTCCGTCGCCGCCGCCCCGGCCGCCGGCACCGCCGCCGGCGCCCGATCGACAAACCCAATCCCGGCCGCCAGTCCCAGGAAAATGGCCGTGACGGCCACGCTCTTGATCCCATCCCACGTTCCTTCAGGCACGGGCGGCGCCTCCTTCCACCTCGCGCGCGATCAGGTCGATGCGCAGCAGAATCTGCCTCTCCTCGATTTCGGAACGCAGGTCGTGGATCTGTCGCGCCCCGGCGCAGTCATCCAGGGACGACAACTGGAGGAGCACCGTCTCCAGCTGCCGCATCAGGGCCAGCAGCCGCTGATCGCGGGGTCCTCCCAGCGCATCCAGGTAAAGGTTCTTGCGTCGCAGGAGATTGACAGCGCGCTCCTTCTCGAGAGCGATATCAAGCGTTCCATCCGATCGCCGGCACCGCGCCGGGGCCTGCACGAGCTCGACGAGCAGCGCTCCACTGTCCCGCAAGTACCGCGCCGCCCCGCGACGCGCCACCCCCACCTCGATCACCCGTGCCGCGTCGGCGCCCGCGGTCAGAACCGGGCTCCCGGGCGAAGGGACGGCGACAGCCGGGCCGCTTTCATCCCGCGGCCTGATGCCGAAGAAAACGACGAGGGTCGCCGCCGCGGCGAGGAGGCCGCCCGCGACGGCGATTCGATGGCGGACCGGCAGCACCCACCACGCTCGTGGCGCGACCCGATCTTCCTCCCGGGCGGAGACCGGGTGCGCGGCCTTCGCCCGCGCCACCGTGGCTCTGGCGAACTCCGTCCAGTCCACTTCGGCTTCATGCGGGAAGGCGGCCGGCGACTCCACCGCCGCCAGGGCGCGCCGGGTCGCTTCCCAGGCGGCGGCGCAGGCCGCACAACGCGCCAGATGGTCCTCGAGCGCCCGCCGTTCCTCCCCCTCGATGAGGTGATAGAAGTGCAGCGGCATGCGCTGGCGCTGCGCGCGGCACCCTCCACCTCCGCCTGCGGTCAGCATCCGACCTCCCCGACCGTCCGGCCGCCGCGCGTCATATGGTCGCGCACCGCCCCGGCGGCCCGGTGCAGAGACGACTTGACGGTGCCGAGGGCGCACCCGCGGGCCGTGGCGATCTCCTCCAGGCTCATCTGCTCGAAATGCCGCAATACGAAGACCTCACGCTGACTGTTCGGAAGAGTGGCCACCGCCTCCTCGACGCGCCGGCGGAAATCGGCGCGCTCGTGATGACGATCCGGAGCGTCCTCCCGGTTCCCGGCCAGCAGGTCCCGCCCGGCCTGCCCCTCCTGGGCCGCCTCGAGCGACTCCGCCGGCCGGGCCCGACGGCGGCGGATCTGGTCGAGGCAATGGTTGGCCAGGATGCGCGACGCCCAGGTGAACGGGTGTGACGTTGGGCGGTAGCTGGCACGGGCGCGGTAGATCTTCACCATTGTCTCCTGCACAGCGTCGAGGGAGTCCTCGTGGTGCCGCAGGTAGCCCCACGCCAGTCGATAGAGCCGCCGCTGGTAGCGCTCGACGAAAGTCTGAAAGGCGCCGTCACGATCGGCACGGACCGCCTCCATCAGGGCGAAGTCGTCCGACGGCACGCGCCCCCTCCCCACTCCACCACTACAACGGACAGAGACCGGACGAGGTTTACGACTGTTTGGCCCCCGGGGAGCGGTGTTCGAGCACGAACCCGACCAGGAACACCAGGCTGCCGACGATCAGCCAGCCCAGCTCGGCGTTCATGTCCTGCTCCCCGAAGCCGTAGACGAACAACGCCACCCCGAGCGTCAGCATCCCGGTCAGTTCGAGACCCTTCCCCACCGCCTGCATCATGTCCTGGCAATATATCGGAAACGCGGTTCCGGGGGGAATTCCACTATCATCGGCCCGATGCGGAGCGTCGCCATCATCGGAGGCGGCCCGGCCGGCGCGCACGCGGCACACCGGCTCAGGGGAGCGGGATTCGAGGTCACCCTCTTCGAGCCCAAGACCCGATTCGAAAAGGCCTGCGGGGGTGGGATCCCGGCGCGCGGCATACAGGCCTATCCGTTCCTCGACGACCCCCGGCTGCCTGCCAGGAAGATCCAGCGCTGTCGCATCCTGTCTCCTTCCGGCGCCGAATCGCTGGTCCGGCTCGACGACCCGCTCCTGATCTTCAGTCGCGCCGACCTGCACGCCTTCCTGCTGCGTCGCGCCGTCGAGGCGGGCGCCCTCCTTCACGTGGCGCGCGTCACCGGGTTCGACCGCGGGGCCGGAGGCTGGAGCCTCTCGGTGGCGACCACTGAAGGGAAGCCGGCGTCACAGGGTCCGTTCGACTTTCTTGTCGCTGCCGACGGCGCTTCGGGATGCGCGCGACGTCGTCTTGTGCCGGACCTGAAACACGACGGTCTGGCGCAGGGGATCGGTTACTTCGTCCCCGGCCTTTTCGAGCCGGAGATCACGCTCAAATTCTTTCGCGGTCTCGAAGGGTATCTCTGGATCTTTCCGCGCCCCGATCACGCGTCGGCCGGCATCTGCGGTCGGCTCGGCGCCACCTCCGCGGACTCGTTGCGGGCCATGATGGATGGCTTTCTGCGGGCAAGGTACGGCGGCGAAGTGTTGCGTGGGTGCGGGCGGTACTCCGCCCTGATCCCCGGGGCGCCGCGCGAGCCGGGTCGTCTGATCCTGAGCGGAGCGGGCTGGGCGGCGATCGGTGATGCCGGACGCTGCGTCGATCCGCTCACCCGAGAAGGAATCTATTTCGCGCTTCGCTCGGCCGATTGCCTCGCCGACGCGCTGCAGCGCGGCCGCCCGGAGGAGTATGCGACGAACCTGGCGCGCGACCCGGGGCGGGAACTCGCCTGGGCCGCGCGTCATTCAGCGGGGTTCCACGATCCGAGGTTCATCGATCGGCTGGTGGCCCTGTGCGGGCGCAGCCCTCGCGCGGCGGCCATTCTGGCCGATATGATCAACGGCCGCCAACCCTATCGCTCACTCAAGCGGCGACTGTTGATGGCGGCCCCGGCGATCGGTTGGCAGGTCCTGCGGAGCCGGCGCCGGCGTGCCGCGGGGGCGGGGGTCACGCGCGTTCGTGACAGCCGAAGCATTGATCGTTCAGGGGATGATTCGGATGGCGGGCGTTCTTCATCCCCGGTCCATGACAGCTGAGGCAACGATCCGGGGTTGCGGCCGCAAGGTGGTCCGCATCGGCCGGGATGTGCGGGCGCCGATGCTGCACGGTATAGAAGACGAGCAGGGCCGAGAGCGCTCCGGCGACCGCGAGAAAGACGAGGACACGCGGCGGTGCGGCGCCGCGATCGGTCATCGTTTTTCGACGCGCCGTTGCAAGGGCGTCGTCGAGATCTTCTCCGTCGCCAGAACCTTCCCCTGCAGGAACGCCTCCTCGGCAATCGCCACGATGGCGGCACGGATATCACCGCGCATCCGGCCGGTCGGGCGCAGCTCGAATTTCCGCGCTACGGTCACGCGCCCCTCGAGAGACCCTTCCAGGATCAGGTTTTCCGCGGTGATCTCGCCCAGCACTTCGCCCTTCGGCTCGATCACCACCGACCCCGAGGTGGCCACGTTCCCCTCGATGCGCCCCCGCACCCGCACGTTCTCCTCGGAAACGATGTCGCCGATCAGGGTGATGCCCGAGTCGACCACGGTCAAACCCGGCAGGCGCGGGTCGGGAAAGAAGGCGTCGAATCGTTCGCGGGTGGCGGACATGGCGTTTTCTTCGCGGGGCGGATGATAGCAGGCGCCTCCTCGCGACACAACCACGTCCAAGGCACCACCCGCTCTACCGGGATCATTCGACGGCCCAGGTGCCGCGGGTCAGGTGGGCGAGTTCTTCGCGCAGTCGGTCGACAGCCGCTTCAGGGAGCTCCGTCGTCAGCCGCACCTCCCCCGACTCATCGTACGAGGATTCCTCGATGCGCCCTCCACACCGGGCGACGAGGTGCCGCACCTCGCCGTCGAGCGCAAGGCCGCCGCGGAGCCCCAGGCGAAGAGCCGGCACGGTCCGGACGACACCGGCCTGTGCCAGCGCGGTGCGCGCGACGTCCCGGTACGCGCGCGCCAGTCCGCCTTTGCCGAGCCTGGTGCCACCGAACCATCGCGTGACCACCACCAGGATGTTGGTGACCTCCGCGGCGCGAATCGCCTGCAGGATGGGCATCCCGGCCGTTCCCGCCGGCTCGCCGGCGTCGTCCTGCCGTTCGCGCTCGCCCTGGAGAGTGTGCAGCCGAAGGGCCCAGCAGTGGTGGGTAGCGTCGGGGAAGGAACGCCAGAGCACCGCGCGCTCGCGGCGTCCGTCCTCTTCGTTCGAGATCGGCAGCGCTGTCGCCAGGAATCGGGAGCCGCGGACCCGCAGCTCGCTGCGGGCGTGGGTGCGCGGCGTCAACAGGAGCACGCCGCGATCTTACACGCTCAGCTCTGCGGCCCCTGCGGCCACTGGAAAAAGCGGCCGGTGCTGAACACGATGTCGCAATCGAAGCTCGTGGTGGCTCCGCCGGGTCGCGCGTCGGCGGCCCCATCCTTGCCGAGGCTGGACACGGTGTAGTCGTAGCCGCTGACCGAGGAGACATCCCAGGTCCACGACCAGGCATCGGTATCGGGCGGTGATTTCATGAAAAGCGGGTTGATGATCGCTTTGAGCGAAGGCCAGGTGTTGACCCCGACCGGATACATCGCGTTGTCGGTGCTGTACGCCTCGACCGCCGAGGCGATGGTCCGGAGGTCGGCCATGGAGCGCTTCTGCTTGCTCTTGTCGACGGCGTTCAGGAGGTTGACGACCGCGATGGCCGAGAGGATTCCGAGGATCGCCACCACGATCAGCAATTCCACGAGGGTGAAACCGCGTTCGGCTGCGGGTGAATCGACCCCGGCTCGTGATCTCATGTCCCACCCCTCCGCCCCGGAGAAGGGCAAAGTCGATGCCATGGCCCCGACGGCCCCACCCCGCGCGCGAAGGTCCGTCAAATCAAGCGGTTGCCACAAATAAATCGCCCGAGTCGGCTCGGGAAGGAGTGACACTCCGTGACCATTCCCTGGGCGCGGTGCCACTCACCGTCAGCCTTGCATCACGAACCCGCCCCGCTTACACTACGCCCGCTCCAGGGCCGACGTAGCTCAGTGGTAGAGCAACTGATTCGTAATCAGTAGGTCGCCGGTTCAACCCCGGCCGTCGGCTCCAGACCCATTCCGATTCGTGCGCGCTCCACCATCGCGACCCATGGCTCTCCGCGACACTCCATTCCTCGATGCGCTGAACAGCGGGCCGCTCGTATTTGACGGCGCGATGGGGACTCAGTTGTACGAGCGGGGCTATTTCATCACCCGGTCGTTTGACGAGGCCAACCTCGCCCGCCCCGATCTCGTCACCGACATCCACCGTGATTACCTGGCCTCCGGGGCGCAGATCCTGGAGAGCAACACGTTCGGGGCCAATCGCGAGTGCCTCGGGCGGTACGGGGCGCAGGACCGCCTGCGGGCCATCAACACCGCCGGCGTGCGGCTCGCGCGCCAGGCGGCCGGAGACGCCGCCTATGTCGCCGGATCGATCGGCCCGACCGGGCTGATGGTGGGAGCGCTTTCGGACGAGCGTCGTGACGCCCTGCGTGCGCTGTTCAGCGAGCAGATGACGGCCCTCCTCGAAGCGGGGGTCGACTTGCTCGTTCTCGAGACCTTTTACAGCCTGATCGAGATCGAGCAGGCCCTGGCGGCGGCGCGCGCCCTCTTCAAGGGCCCGATCGTCGCGCAGCTGGCGTTCAGCGAGGAGCGGCGCGACATCGACGGGACCCCGCCCGCCGAGGCCGCGCGCCGGCTCAGGGAGTTCGGCGCCGACGTCGTCGGAGCGAACTGCGCCGAAGGGCCGGCGTTCCTGTTCGAGGTGGCGCGCGAGATGCTTTCCGCCGGAGCTCCGGTGAGCGTGCAACCGAACGCCGGCCGCCCGCGCCGACTCGACGAGCGCACGCTCTACATGACAACTCCGGAGTACTTCGGGGTCTATGCACGCCGGATGTACCAGAGCGGCGTGCGCCTGGTCGGCGGTTGCTGCGGCACGGGACCGGACCACATCCGCACCGTGGTCGACGCCGCGCGCATGATGCGCGGCGCCCGCGGCGTGACGACGAGCGCGCCGCCCCTTCGCCCCAGCCAGGAGATCCAGCGGCCGCCGTCGCTGCCCACGGCGGAAAAATCGCCCCTGGGGGCCAAGCTGGCCCGTGTGTATCGCGAGCGCATCGACCCCGACGGCCCGCGCCGGGCCCTGCGCGGGCCGGAAGATTTCGTGGTGAGCGTCGAGGTCAACCCGGAGCCCGGTCTCGATCCGTCACGCGCCCTGCGCGCCGCCGCGATGCTGCAACGCGCCGGCTGCGACGTCATCAATATCGCCGACGGTCCGCGCGCCGTGGCGCGCATGAGCAACCTGGCGCTGGCGCTGCGCGCCCGGCAGGAGGTGGGGATCGATGTCATCCTGCACGTCTGCTGCCGCGACCGAAACCTGCTCGGGCTGCACTCGGACCTCCTGGGATCGTGGGTGCTCGGGATCCGCAATCTGGTGATCATCACCGGGGACCCGCCGAAGATGGGCGACTACCCCGCCGCCACCGCCGTGTTCGACCTCGACTCGGTCGGGCTCCTGCACATGGTCGACTCGCTGAATCACGGCATCGATCCGGCCGGGCGGGCCCTGTCCGACAGGACCTCGTTTCTCGTGGCGTGCGGCGCCGAGCCGGCGGCGCATGACTACGATCACGAGCTGCGCCGCCTGGCGGAGAAGAAGCGCGCCGGGGCCGAGTTCATCATGACGCAGCCGGTTTACGATCCCGCGGTGCTGCGTCGTTTCCTGGACGACACCCGTTCCCTGGGGCTTCCGATCCTGGTCGGTCTCTGTCCGCTCGCCAGCACCCGCAACGCCGAGTTCCTGCACAACGAAGTCCCCGGGATGCAGATCCCGCTGTCGATCCGCGAGCGCATGGCGGCCGCCGCGACGCCCGAAGCCGGGCGCGTGCAGGGCATGAACATCGCGCGTGAGATGCTCGAGGAGGTCATGGCCGATGTCGTAGGGGCCTATCTCATGCCGCAGTTCGGCCGCTACCGTACGGCCGTCGATGTCCTTCAGGTAGCGGGATACCAGTTCGCCGAAGAGGACCGGTCCGGAGGGTAGAGGACTCGCGACGTCGGCGGATCAGCGGGGCCGGCCGGCCCCCGGCCGTTCGGTGGCCGGGCGGTGGGATCCCGATCGATCGCCCCCCGGGCGACGACCCTGGCCCCCACCACGGTGTCCGCCGCGTTCGGGGCGGCTTGAGGCAGCGCTTCCCGTCTCCGCCACGGCCCCGGCGCGATCGAGAATGCTCCGGCAGGCGCGATCGAAGCGGGCCGCGAGCGCGCGCCGCGCCGCCTCCGGCACATACCCGAGCCGTTGCCACGCCGCCTGCGCTTTTCGGGTCTCCTCGGCGGCCGCCTTCCAGCGGGCGTCGTCCGCCGCCTTGCCTCCCATGGTGTTGGAAGCCATCGCCTCGCGCCACATGGTGGCGAGACGAACCGCCGGCGACAGCTCGGACTCCGAGGGCGCCGCACTCCCGGGGGCGATCTTTTCCACCCTCAGGCAAAGCTCCTCGGCCCTGCGGCGGTTGGCCTCCGGATCGAGGCTCGTGCCCTGGAACGATTGCGGGTAGGCCTGGATGACGCGATCGAATGCGGAGAAGAAGCGTGCCTGGAGCGGCGCCATCAGATCGTGCGGCAAGCCGCGCATCCTCTGCCAGCGTTCCAGCCCCTCGCGTAGTCGGCCGACCAATCCTTCCGGGGGCGTCGACTCCCCGGCCATTGCCACCGCAGGCGGAGCGGAGACCACGTCGGCACCGGCCACGAAGGCTTCAGCGGCCACGGGTGCCGCTTCCACCGGTCCTGCCGACTCCGGTCCGTTCGATGCCGGGACCGCTGCGACTGGGGGGGACAGCGCCTCGATCTCGGCGCACAGCACCTCGCGCTCTCCGGCGATCGCCTGGCGCTCGATGGCGTCGCGATTCTTGAAGCGCTCGAAGAAGCGATCGCAGGCGCCGCGGAAACGGTTCCAGATCGGCTCCGACTGGCTGCGACGCACCGGGCCGATCCCCTTCCACTCGGCCTGGAGCGCCTTGATCTGAGTGGCCGCCGACTTCCAGTCGGTCGATTCCGCCAAGGCCTCCGCTTTCTCGCACAAGGTCTTCCTGGCCTCGAGGTTTTTCCCCCAGGCGTCCTTGCGCTTCGCCATGTCGGCGTCACGCTGGGCGAAGAAGTGATCGCACGCCTTGCGGAAGCGCTCCCAGACCTGTTTTTCCTGCCCGCGCTGCGCCGGCCCGACCGCTTTCCATTCGGCCTGGAGAACTTTGATGGCCTCGGCCGTCTTCATCCAGTCCGTCGAGGCGCTCAGGGCCTCCGCCTTCTCGCACAATTCCAGCTTGCGCTGCTGATGGGCCGACTGCTCCTCGATTTGCAGAGCGTGAAACGCGTCGCAGCGGGCCCGGACCCGGTCGCGCGCCGATTTGAACCGGTTCCAGAGCGAGAGCGAACGCTCCGGAGGGGCGGGCCCGGCCGCCTTCCAGCTTTCCATCAGCTCCCGCAGTCCCCGTGACAGCACGCCGGCCTCGGTTTCCGACTCGTCGGCCTGGCGCGCCAGATCCTCCATGCGGGCGCACAGCTCCTCCTGGACGGCGGCGTTCGCCCAGCGCTGGAAGCGATCGGTGTCGCGCAACCCCTGCACCCGCGGGACGAGCTCGGCTTGCGAGGCCCGCAGTCGCTTCTCGAGCGCGTCGTGATCGCGCGCCGACGGCAAAGGCGGCATCGCGGCGAGCAAGCCGCGCACCTCCCGCAGGGCCCGTTCGAGTTTCCCCAGAGGAGTCTCCTCGGAAGCCAGGAGCTTCTCGACCTGGCTGCACAGCCGGTCCAACCGGACCGCCGTTTCCTTCTTCACCCGCTCCGCCGCCCGAGCCACCTCTTCCGCCGTGGACCTCGTCTGCGCCTCCGCCTGCTGACGACTCAACTCCTCGCGACGCGCCACCGCCCCACGGCAAGCCTCATCGAAGCGCCGCTCCATGTCGTCCCACTCCGGTCCTTCGAAGCCTGTCGGCAGGAGCGCCCAGGCGGCTTGCGCCTCCGCGATCAGCGCCTCCGCCGTCTCCGGCGGGCACCCCTCGACCCGTTCGCACAACGCGCGCCGAGGGGCCAGGGCTTCCTCATGCGCCTTCTCGCGCTGGTCACGAAGCGCGCTCTCCTCCTGCCAGTCGAGCAGGCGTCGGCGCGCCGCCCTGCAGGCCTCTCGGAACCGCTCGTCGAGATCGTCGTCCACCGCCGGGATATCCTCGATGAACGCATCCTGAAGCTCCACGATGCGGGCCGCCATCCCATCCCAGTCGTCGGAGTGCAGCAACGCTTCCACGGACTCCACCAGCTTCAGGGGCGCCGAACGATCGATCGCCTCCCGCGCCGGCTCGGCGCCGCCGTCCTCCCCGTCGCCTCCCCGGAGGCGGGCGCGGGCGCGGCGGGCCGTGGCGCCATCGCGGGCCCGGCGGCCGATCTCGTCGAGTGCCGCCGGATCCTCGATCCTTTCGAGGGCCGACAGGGCGGTGTCCCGATGGGGGCTCTTCAGCGCGACCCGAAGCAATTCCTCGGGGTCGGACAGCCGCTCGAGGGCCGCCATGCGCAAGGCGGGGTGCTCCCCGTGGCGCGCCACGCTGCCGAGCGCGCGCGCGTCATCGAGGCGGGCGAGAGCCTCGCGGCCGATCGCTTCCAGGGCCGCCGAGCGCGCGACGGCGGCGAGCTGGCGGGCATCGCGCAAGCCGGAGAGGGCCGCTCGGGCCGCGGTTTCATCCCGTTCCTCGAGAGCCAGGCCCATGAGGATCGACGCCGCGGCCTCGCGCACGCCGGGGTCGGCGTCGCCGGCGGCGACCTCCGACAGCAGCTGCGGGTCGCGCAGGCGGCGCGCCGCCGCACGCCGCACGCGGGGCTCGGCGTCGCCCCGGACCACCGGGACCAGGAGCTCCACGTCGGAGACAGGGAGCTGCTGGATCGCCAGCAGTCGCGCCTCGGCGTCGGTGTGTGTCAGTCCGGTCGGGTGTCGGATGCGATCGAGAAGGCCCACGCCTGATCCTCGCGGTCGGAAGGCGCCATCATACAACGGCAGCGGCCTAGGAGTGTGTCCGAGTATTCGCATGGGTCGCGCGCATGGGGCTTGCGCGTCCCAGGCGAGGCGCGAGGAGGAATCGATGTGGGTGCACTTCAATGAGGCGGAGCCACGAAGCATGGGGCCGCAATCCCCATGCGCCCTTCGGGTTCGTCGCGGCG
>JAYUCR010000423.1:0-7979 GCA_043740165.1 Acidobacteriota bacterium
GGCCGGCTGCTGCAGAACGCCGACACCTCGCTGACGCTGCGCGAGCCGGACGGGTCGCTGCAGAACTTCCATGCCCTCGACGGATCGAACCGGGCGGGCGCTCTCGAGTCGGCGCAGGACCGGCAGGGAGACCGCTCGGCGTTCCTGTACGACGGCCAGGGGCTGATGACGACGGTCGTCGATCCGCTGGGGCGGGCGATCAACTACGCCTATGACGCCAACGGCCGGGTCGCGTCGATCACCGACTTCGCCGGGCGGCAGGTGGTCTACGGGTACGACGCCGGCGGGAACCTGACGTCGGTCCGATCCCCCGTCGTCACCGGCACGCCGAACGGCAACGACTTCCCGGGCGGCCGGACGACCACCTACGGCTACAGCAGCGGCTTCGCCGACGATCGGCTGAACGGCAACCTGATCCTGGTGATGCGTCCGAACGAAGCGGGCACCGGCGTCCCGGCGGTTCAGAACGTCTACGGCACCAGTGCCGCGGCGCTCAATTTCGACCGGGTGGTGTCGCAGACAATCGGCGGCACGAACGCGAGCGGGGTCGCGGCCGGGGGGACGCTCACCTACACCTATCAGTCGCTGAACCCGGGCGGGAACCCGGCGGACCCGGCGCTGCCGCGGCGGCAGGCGACCGTCTTCGACCGCAATGGCAACCACACCGACTACGTCCACAACGCCAACGGCAACTGCCTGACGCGGACCGATTTCACCAACCGGTCGCTGCGCCCCGGCGAGGGGGACTACACGACCCAGTTCGGCTATGACTCGGACGGTGAGCTGATCCTGGTGATGCGCCCGCAGGGCGATCGGATGCAGTTCGTCTACGACAAGCCGGGGGCCGACCGATACCGGGAAGGGAACCTGATCATGGTGCGATCGCTGGCCGACCCGCACTCGACCGGAGGGCGGGGGGACGGGCATGGCGGCGAGAGCAACGACGTGGTGCAAACCTTCACCTACGAGCCGATCTTCAACCAGATCGCCACCAGCATCGAGCCGCGCGGCAACGATCCGACCTTCATCCCGCAGAACGGCGGCGCCAACACGCCGGGGCGCTATACGCGCTCCTGGTTCTACGACTACCAGGAGGCCGACCCGGCACTGAACGGCATCAACGCCTACGCCATACGGTTCGGGATCAGCATGGCGGGAGGCCAGTTCGCGCTCGGCGACCTGAACGGCGACGGGATCACAGCACAGGCGGCGGGGAACGCGGTCAAGATCGGCGACCCGGGCATCCACCTCGACCCGGCATCGATGCAGGCGGCGATCGCCGGCGGGCCGCTGCAAGTGATCGAGACGAAGATCGAGTGGAACGGGCACGGCCAGCCGACGGCGGCGACCGACGCGGAGCAGAACCGCCACACCTTCCAGTACTACCCGGAGACCGATCCCGACGGCGACGGCATCGCGAGCCCGCCGCCCGCGGACGGACGCATTCTGGACCCGGCGACCGGCGGGTTTCTCAAGATCGGGCTGATCGACACCGCCCAGGCCCCCGGCCGCGACAACGCCAGCAACCCAGGCCCGATAAATATCCAATACGACATGAAGTACGACCCGCGGGGAACGCTGGCGACGCTCATCGACGGCCGGGGTGTTGCCACCCGCTACATCCACAACGCGCTGGGCGAGCTCCTCGAGGTGCGCGAGGCCGCCGCCACCGCCGATGCCTCGGGGCCGGACGGCACGCCGCCGACCGGCCGCGGCGAGACCGGCCTCGCAGCCCCGGGCTTCCTGACCCGCTACGCCTACGACGCCGACGGGAATGTCGTCACCGCCGAGCGCGAGGACCGCGGCAACACCCGCGGGCTCGGGCAGTTCATTGCCAGCCACTTCACCTACGACATCCTGGGCGACCTGGTGCAGATGGATCGGCCGGCGAGTCCGACCACCATGCTGACGACCCAGTACCGCTACGACGCCAACCAGAACCTGACGCGGGTCACCGAGCCGGACGGCAACAGCCACGACAACGCGTGGGACGAGCGCGACCTGCTCCTGTCGTCGACGCGCGGCGCCGCGGGGCCGCTCGGCGGGGTGCCGTCGACGCGGCTTTACGACTATGACGGCGACGGGGCGCTGGCGCGCCTGACCGACGGCCGCGGCGGGATGGTCGACTACCAGTACGACGGTCACGGCCGGCTGACCCATGTCATCGACCCGGTCGGCGGCAGCGCCGATCTGTTCTACGACCCGGCGGGGAACGTCGTCCGGTCTCTCGGCCGCGGCACTTCGGGCGGGCCGACGCCGCCCGATCGATCCGGCTCCGGCAACGTCGATCTCGCCGACGTGCGCGGCCTGTACGACGAGATCAGCCGCCGCATCCGCACCGACGCAATGCTGTTCGTGCCGCCCGGCCCACCGCCGGGGCGGCCGCCGATGCTGACCGAAGGGTCGCTCCTCCCGCAGGACGGCGCCGTCAACACCATCTTCGAGTACGACCGGCTGTCGCGCCTCACCTTCATCCACAAGGACAGCGGGGCCCTGACCCGGCTCGACTACGACGGCGCGGGACGCGCCATGAAGTCGACCGACCCGACGAATGACACCATCGAGTGGACCTACGACGCCGCCGACAACGCCGTCGAGAGCGCGCTGACCGAGCTGTCGTCGCAGCCGGGCCCGCTCCAGGAGCAGTTCCTGAGCACCTTCTTCTACGACGCCCTCGGTCGCGGGACGATGGCGGTGGACAACCTCGGCGAGACCACGCGCTCGCTCTACGACAGCCTCGACGCGCTGGTCGTGGCGAGCGACGCCAACGGCCCGGCGGGGGGCAGCATCAACCGCCGATCGCCGGGGCACACCGGGATGAGTGTGGCGATCAACGCGCACGGCAACGTGACGCGCCACGTCTACGACGGCGCCGATCGCCTCCTGAGCACGACCGCGGTCCTGACGCCGACCGGGAGAGGCGACGGCACGACGTCACCCACGCCCGACACCTCGAACCCCGCCAATCCCGACGGGCTGATCACCTCGACGAACACCTGGACCGGCGACGGCCTGCCCGGCCAGTGGGTCGACGACAAGGGGAACGCCACCTCGTACGCCTACGACAACCTCGACAGGTTGGTCCGCACCACCAGGGCGGACGGCACCATGGAGCAGATTAACTTCGACGCCGAGGACAACCCGAACCTGCGCATCGATCCGAACGGCACCCGCATCACCGCGCAGTTCGACCTCGCCGGGCGCCGGATGTCGGCCAGCCGCAGCCTCGAGGGGCCGCCGGTCGTGGAAGGGACGACGCTCCAGACCTTCGAGCACGACGGTCTGGGGCGGCTGACGCGCTCCACCGACAACAACTCGCCGTTCGACCCTTCCGACGACGCCAACGTCTCCTTCATCTACGACTCCCTGGGCCGGCTGCTCGAAGAGGCGCAGGCCTCCGCCGGCGGTGGCGCCGGGGGAGGGACGACGCGCTACTCCGACATCGCCTGGCAGGCGGCCGATCTCCTGACCGGCCTGACCTACCCCAGCGGCGACCAGGTGATGTACGGCTACGACGGCGCCGGGCGGCTGACCACCATGAACGACATGATGCATCCGGAGATGATGGCGACCTTCGAATACATCGGCATGGATCGCATCCTCACCCGCCAGCTCGGCAACGGCGTCCGCCTGACCTACCTCGACGACGGCGGCACGCAGGACACCGGGTACGACGGCGTCGGGCGGCCGATCCGCATGCGCCACCTCGATTCATCCAACGGCTTGCTCGCCGGCTTCGAGTACCGCTACGACCGGATGGGGAACAACACCTCCGTCCGCCGGCTGCACGACTCCGACCCGCTCCAGAACAGCCGCGGCAACGTCTACGCCTACGACTCCGCCGGGCGGCTGGTCTCCGCGCGGGAAGGGATGCTAGACGCCGGCCACACCATCGTCTCGCCGCTGTTCGACCAGGAGGCCTGGTCGCTCGACGGGCCGGGCAACTGGGCGAATTTCACCCGCAACGGCACGCTTTATCTCAACACGCCCAACAACCTGAACGAGTACGACGAGCCGCAGTGCTGCGGCACGCACATGGAGGACGGCATCCCGGATGATTTCCTGGACCTCGCCTCGACCCCGCTCCCAGACGGGCTGAACCTCACCTACGACAGGAACGGCAACCAGACCGACACGGTGCGCCAGTCGGTCGGCTACAACTTCGCCAATCTCCCGGCGGCGGCGCGCGACCTCACGCGGGGCGCCCTGGTCGCGGCCTACTCCTACGACGGCCTCGGGCGCCGCATGAAGCGGCAGACGCTCGGCGGCGACGGCACCCCGGGAACCCAGGGCTACGCCTACGCGGGGGGTCTCTTCCCCGACGCGATAGAGGAGAGCGACGCCGCCGGCGGGTTCGCCGGCCTGATGTCGGTCGGCCCGGGCGGCGGCTGCCTCTGGCACGTCCACGCCGACGGCACGACGCAGTACCTCCTGGAGGATGCCATGGGCAGCACCGTCGCCCTGGTCCCCGGCATGAGCGCCGGCGGGCCGCCCCAGGTCCTCGAGCGGGTGGTCTACGACCCGTACGGCAAGCCGACCTTCGAGAGCGCCGCCAACGTCCCGCTGGTCAATCCCGCGTCCGGCACCTTCCAGGCCGAGAGCCAGTTCGGCAACCCGCACCTGTTCCACGGCATGCGCTACGACCCCGAGCTCGGCGCCCGCGGCACCAGCGTCAACTCCGACTTCGGCGGCCTCTATGGCGCCGGCGATGCCTACAACCCGAACGAGGGGCGATTCATGATCCGATTGGCTACCGGAATGGCGGGAGCAGGCCCACCTGGGCCGTGGGGAGATCTCGGCACGCCTCCCTGGATCGACATCAACAGCGACGGCATCCTCAACCCGCGTGGAAGCGGCAGCTCGCCGGTACTCCGTGAGCATACCGGAACGGATGTATATTTCCCGAAGGGCATCATCTATATCAGGCATTCCGTCAAGCCCTCCGATCCGGACGAGCATATCGAATTCAACTTCAACTCCTTGTTCATACCCTATACAGCGAGTTCCTCCAACCCCGTTTCGGATCCCTGCCCGCCGCACTGCGGCAAGGCGACCTCCAGCGGCTCGAAGAGTCGCCCGAATGAGATGCCGGCGCTCGAGTTCGTTCTCCCGGACCGATTCTGGCTCGCCGGACCCGGCATGAGGATCAGCCTGTCGCTGGACGATCTCATGCGCGCGCGCGGCGGGTCGGTCGACGGGTCCGAAGCCGGCTTGATCGTCAAGCGCGACATCCAGTTCTTCAAGTACGACAGTCAGTTCGCCAAGATTGGCCGGGACTTCTTCAAGTACGACAGTCAGTTCGCCAAGGTGGACAATCAGTTCTTCAAGTACGACAGCCAGTTCCACAAGCATTGACAGTCAGTTTTAAAGTACGACAGTCAGTTCATCAAGATGAAGTGGTGACCGGGGGAGCCGACGGCACGAGAATCCGGAAATCGGCCAGCTTCCTGACCAGCGCTTCGTCCAGGTCGATCCCTTCCTCCTCCGCGATGGCGCGCACCGCCTCCTCGGTGGGGCGGCCGTCGAAATGGTGCAGGACGTCGAGGAGAGGTTTGGGGATGTCGAGAAGATCGATGGCGCTGTAGGAGGAGACCCGGCAGTTCTCCCCTCCCATCCGGACGATCTTGACCGGCCCGACCTCGAGGGCGGGCGGCGGCTCCTCCGAGATCAGCCGGCTGTATGCCTGGCGCGCCAGGGCCTCCCGGGTTTTGACTTCCGATCCGCAGATCGCCGCCACATCCTTCCAGGCGAGGGCATTCATGCGGCGGGCGCACTCGGCGTAGAAGTCACGCTCGCGGCCGGCCCAGCTCCCCCAGAGCTCCCGGTAGATCGCCGGGTCCGCCACCCCGTCGACCCCCCCCTCCTCGATCGGCCGGCCGGGCGCCATCGGGTCGCCCCCCGCGGGGCGGAACAGGCGGCGCAGCGCCCCGGGGCCGATGTCCAGCTCCAGCACGCACCAGCGGGTCAGGCCTTCCTCGGCGGCCGAGAGCAGCTCGTGCATCGCCCGCCAGAAGCTCGCCCCGACGGCGCCGCGGACGTGCTTGCAGAACCAGGTGGCGCAGGTGGAGCGGCGGTGCCGCCAGATGCCGCACGCCCCCCCTTCCTCCTCGAGGTAGTGCGGGCAACGGAGCGCGCGGTTCCGGCCGAAGGCCGCGAGGTCGGCAGAGTGCTGATAGACGAGCCGGAAGGTGGGGGAGCGCCCGATGCCGAGCGGGGTGACCGCGACCCCTTCGACAAGCCGCTTCTCCAGCGTGGCGCGCCCGCGGGCGGAAGCGGCATCCCGATCCGCGAGGATCCGGCCCACCAGGAAGTTCGGGAGCTCCGGAATGTAGGTGCAGCATTTCGTGTGCGGGTCGAAGAAGAAACCCGAGCCTTGCGGCGCTTCGCACCCCCCCTTGGCCAGCATGACGCAGTCGTTGCACGTCGCCTCCGTTTCGTGCGGGATGGGACCTTGGAGGGCCTCGCGCATCCAGGTGGCATAGAGCGGGGGCAGCGTGTCCGGACCTTCGGTGGGAGGCGGCTTCATGGAGGGAGCCTACCACGCCTGAAACGGGGTGCGAAGAACGCTGCCCCGGAGGTGCGTGCTGTCGCCCGGAGCGTGTCAAATCAAAGATAGCGTCTTTGATTTGACATCCCCCCCGCTGAAGGCCCAGGATATTCCCATGTTCCGCAGAGCGCTCGCGAAGGAACTGAAGGCGGCGGCCCGGCGCATGCCCGTCGTGACCCTGACGGGACCCCGGCAGTCCGGCAAGACCACTCTCGTCCGACATGCATTCCCGCGGCACGCGTATGTCTCCCTGGAACGGCCGGATGAGAGATCGCGGGCGCGGGAGGATCCCATCGGGTTTCTGGCGGGCTTCCGTGGCGGGGTGATCCTCGACGAGGTCCAGCGGGCTCCGGAGCTTCTGTCGTACGTGCAGAGCGCGGTCGACGACGATGGCCGCTCCGGACGCTTCATCCTCACCGGGTCGCAGAACCTCCTGCTCATGGAGAGGGTCTCGCAGAGCCTGGCGGGGCGGACCGCCGTCCTGCGACTCCTGCCTCTCACCCTGGCGGAGCTCACGGGCCGAAAGCCGGTGGATCCGCGGCGCCTCGATGCGCTGCCCCGCAGCGTGACCCCGCCGAAGCTCGACTCGTGGGCCACGATCTGGGCCGGCTTCTACCCGAGGATCCACGACCAGGGGCTGCCCCCGGACCGCTGGCTGGCCGACTATTTCAGAACCTACGTCGAAAGGGATCTCCGGGACGTTCTCCGCGTCCTCGATCTGGACGCGTTCGAGCGATTCGTGCGCCTGGTCGCCGCGAGGACCGGACAGGAGTTGAACCTGACGGCCCTCGCCGCGGACGCGGGCATCAGCCAGCCGACGGCGCAGGCCTGGATCACGGCGCTGCGCGTCGGCTTCATCGTGACCTTGCTCCCGCCGCATCACGCGAATTTTCGCAAGCGGATGCGCAAGCGGCCGCGTCTCCATTTCCTCGATACGGGCCTGGCCTGCTACCTGCTGGGTATCCACAGCCCCGCGCTTCTCGAGCGACATCCGCTCCGCGGAGCGATCTTCGAGTCCTTCGTCATGGGAGAGATCATCAAGGGCTTCGAGAACGCCGGCCGCGAGGCGCCGCTGTTCTTCTGGAGGGACGCGACCGGGCACGAGCTGGACGGCATCATGGATCTCGGCGACCGCTTGCTCCCCGTCGAAGTCAAATCAGGCCAGACCATCGCCGCCGATTCCGTGGATGCCCTCAGGTGGTGGACCGGGCTGCCGGGGAATCGGAACAAGCGCGGCATCCTGGTGCATGGCGGAAGCCGCGCCCTTTCCCTGCACGGCTTCGCCGTGCTCCCGTGGTTTCTCCGCTGATTCAGAACGCGAAGGTCAGCATCAGATAAGCCCAGTCGGAGGCGTCCTCTCCGCGGGTCAGGCGCGCGAACTTTCCCGGCTCGAACCGGCTCAAGCCCCCCTCGACGGTCGCCTTGTCGGTCC
>JAYUCR010000424.1:0-3277 GCA_043740165.1 Acidobacteriota bacterium
TGTGGCTCGCCCCGTTGAATCAGGCATTCGCCCTCGAGGAGTGCCGCCTCCTCCGCCAGCCCGACATCCAGGGCGATCGGATCGTTTTCGTGAACAGCGCCGACCTGTGGACGGTGGCGCGCGCCGGTGGCGTGGCGACCCGGCTGACGCGGGGCGAAGGAATCGAGCGTTTCCCGAAGCTCTCCCCCGACGGGCGCACGGTCGCCTTCACCGGCGAGTACGACGGCAACGTCGACGCCTACACCGTCGCCGTCGAGGGAGGGGAGCCGGTGCGCCTGACCTGGCACCCGGACAACGACCAGGTGGCGGAGTGGTATCCGGATGGCCGGTCAATCCTGCTGCGCTCGCAGCGGGCGTCGTTCATCCGGCGCTTCGACCGCTTCTTCAAGGTGCCGGCCTCGGGTGGATTCGAGGAGCCGCTGCCGCTGCCGACGGCCGGCTACGCATCGTTCTCCTCCGACGGGCAGCAGATCGCCTACATCGCCCCGACCTACGACAACCGGACCTGGAAACGGTACCGCGGCGGCAACGCCCCGGAGATCTGGACCTATGACTTCGCGAAGAACACCTCGCAGAAGATCACCGACTGGCCGGGGGCCGATGAGTGGCCGATGTGGTTCAAGGACACCATCTATTACGTCTCCGATCGCGGCGGCCGCACGGCGAACCTCTGGGCTTATGACGTCAAGGCCAAGACCCACCGCCAGGTCACCAAGTTCGACGAGTACGACGTCAAGTGGCCCTCCGTGGGCTCCGACGCGATCGTGTTCGAGAACGGCGGGTACCTGCACGTCATGGACCTCCCGTCGGAGAAGGTGACCCGCATCCGCGTGATGGTCCCGGACGACCGGCCGGCCACCCGGGCCGAGCTGCGCAACGTCTCGCACTTCATCAACGGCTACGACCTTTCGCCCTCCGCCAAGCGGGCCGTCTTCGAGGCGCGCGGCGACATCTTCACCGTGCCGGCGGAGAACGGCGACGCGCGCAACCTGACCCAGACTCCCGGGGCCCGCGAGCGCGACCCGGCCTGGTCCCCCGACGGCAAGTGGATCGCCTACCTCTCGGACGCGAGCGGCGAGTACGAGATCCACGTCATTGGCAGCGACGGGAAGACCCCGGACCGGCAGGTCACCAAAGGCGGCGGCACCTTCCGCTTCCCGCCGCGCTTCTCCCCCGATTCGAAGAAGATCGTCTTCTCCGACAAGACCTTCACCCTGTACTGGTGCGACGTCGAGACCGGGAGCATCACCAAGGTCGACAAGGGCGACTATGCTGAAATCCACGACTATGTCTGGTCGGGCGATTCGCGCTGGCTGTCCTACTCCAAGACGGGCGCGAACTACCTGAACCGCGTCATGATCTATTCCCTCGAGAGCGGCAAGGTGACGCCGGTGTCGAGCGGCATGTTCGACGATTTCGGGCCTTCCTTCGATACGGTGGGCGACAACCTCTACTTCATCTCGCGCCGCACCATGAACCCGCGCTTCGGGGCGTTCGAGCTCGACTTCCAGTTCTCCGCTACGGATCGGATCTACGCGACCCCGCTGCGCGCTTCGGTGGCCTCGCCGGTGGCGCCGCTCAGCGACGAGGAGAAAGGGGAGGAGAAGGCGGACAAGGACAAGGATAAGGATAAGGACAAGGCGAAAGACGCCGACAAGGCGAAGGACGCGGACAAGAAGGAAGGGGACAAGAAGAAAGAAGAGGTCCCCGTGAAGCCCTGGGTCATCGAGGTGGACCAGTTGGGCAGGCGGACGGCCGAGATCCCCGTCGGCCCGGGCCGCTTCGCCGGCGTCACCGCCCTGAAGGACAAGCTGGTTTATGTTCTGGTCGACGAGCCGAGCAGCGTTGGCGATGAAGCCCCGCCCGCAGGCACCATCAAGGTCTACGATCTCGAGAAGCGGAAGGAGCAGGTGGTGATCGCCGGAGTCGATCCGGGCTTCGCGCTGTCGAAGGACGGCGGCAAGCTCCTCTACCACGCGCAGGAGGCGTTCGGAATCATCGACGTCGCGGAGGGGAAGAAGCCGGGGGACGGGAAAATTGAGACCGGCGGACTGATGGCGACGGTCGATCCGCGGCGCGAGTGGATGCAGATGTTCAACGAAGCATGGCGGCTGGAGCGCGACTTCTACTACGACCCGGCGATGGGCGGCCTCGACTGGAAGGCCGTGGGGGAGCGCTACCGCCAGCTGGTGCCGTTCGTGGCGCACCGCGCCGACCTGAACTACATCCTGGGAGAGCTGATCGGAGAGTTGTCCACGTCGCACGCGTATGTCGGCGGGGGCGACGTACCCCAGGTTACGCGGGTCCAGGTCGGGCTCCTGGGGGCGGACTACGAGCTGGAAGAGAAGAGCGGTCGTTACCGCTTCAAGACGATCTACGCCGATCGCGACTGGAACGAGGCGACCGCGGCACCGCTCGGCGAGCCGGGGATCGACGTCCGGCCGGGCGACTATCTCCTGGAGGTCAACGGCCGGCCGCTCAAGGCTCCCCAGAACCTGTACTCCGCCTTCGAGGACACCGCCGGGAAACAGACCACGATCAAGGTCGGCACCTCGGTGGACGACGCCAAGCCGCGCACCTTCATCGTGAAGCCGATTGCGAGCGAGACCCCGCTGCGCTATACGGCGTGGGTGCGCGCCAATCGCGACAAGGTGGACAAGGCGACCGGGGGACGGATCGCCTACATCCACGTGCCCAACACGGCGATCGAGGGGATCCAGGAATTCACCAAGCAGTTTTATCCCCAGATCGGCCGGGACGGCATCATCGTGGACGAACGGTTCAACGGCGGCGGGTTCATCCCAGATTTCTTCATCGATCGGCTGCGGCAGACCACCTGGTCCGCCTGGTCGAACCGTGATGGCGAGGGGTTCCGCACCCCGTCGACCGCCATCGACGGGCCCAAGTGCATCCTGATCAACGAGTATGCCGGCTCCGGCGGCGACGCCTTTCCTTATTACTTCCGGCTGGAAGGGCTGGGGCCGGTCATCGGCAAGCGCACCTGGGGCGGGCTCGTCGGCATCAGCCACAACCTGCCGCTGGTGGACGGCGGAAACGTCACAATGCCCGATTTCGGGATGTGGGATCCGACGACCGGGCAGTGGGTGGTGGAGAACCACGGCGTCGATCCCGACATCGAGGTTGAGAACGCTCCCGACCTGATGGTGGCCGGGCACGACCCGCAGCTGGAACGGGCGATCGACTACACCCTCGAGCAGCTGAAGAAGAACCCGCCGAAGAAGACACCGCGGCCGGCCTACAAGGTCCAGAAGTAGGG
>JAYUCR010000425.1:0-3275 GCA_043740165.1 Acidobacteriota bacterium
GGGGGGCAGCGGGGCGGAGCGCCTGTGAGCCGCGCCTCGCGCTCCGCCGAGGCGACCGGACCCCCCTCGCGAGCGAACCGAAGCGGAGCCCCGCTGCCCCCCGCCGCGCTCGGTTGTGCCCCGGCAGGTGATGCGTTACCATCGCGACGTGAACATCGTCGAGAACCGGATTGAAACCTACCTGGATCGGATCGCCCCCGCGAGCCCGGAGATCGCGCAGGAAATGGAACGCCTCGCGGAGCGACGGCACTTTCCGATCGTCGGCGCGCAGGTGGGACGACTGCTCTCCCTTCTGACGCGCCTGATGAGCGCGCGCTACGTCCTGGAGTGCGGATCCGGGTTCGGCTATTCGGCCTTCTGGTTCGCCGAGGCGCTGCCGGCGGGGGGGCGGGTCGTCCTCACCGAAGGGTCGGCGGACAACTGCGCGCAGGCGCGCGACTTCCTGCAGCGCGCGGGCCACATGGAGAAGGCGGTGATCCACAACGGCAACGCGCTCGACATCATCGAGCGCCAGGCCGGGCCGTTCGACATCGTCTTCTGCGACATCGACAAGCGCGACTATCCGAAGATCTATCCCTTCCTGCGCTCGCGGCTGCGGCCGGGCGGCCTGTTCGTCTGCGACAACATGCTCTGGTTCGGCAAGGTGGCCGGCCCCGACGAGGACGACGACACGCGAGGGGTGCGGGAGCTGACCCGGCTGCTGCACGCCGATCCCACCCTCCTCACCACCGTGCTGCCGCTGCGCGACGGCGTCAGCCTGAGTTACAAGCTTTCCTAAGGAATTGAAACCGCGACCGCGCGAGGTCACGGCGCGGCTCCAGGTGCTCTTCGCCGCCTTCCTTTTCTCCACCGGCGGAGCCGCCATCAAGGCCACGACACTCACCGCCTGGCAGGTCGCCGGCCTGCGATCGGGGATCGCCGCTTTCTCCGTGCTGCTGATGCTCAAGGCGGCGCGGCGCCGGCCCGATGGCGCGGCCCTGGCCGTCGGCCTCGCCTATGCCGCCACCCTCATCCTGTTCGTCCAGGCGACCAAGCTGACGACCGCGGCCAACGCGATCTTTCTCCAGGCCACGGCGCCGCTTTACGTCGTGCTGTTGTCGCCGTGGATCCTCCGGGAGCCCGTGCGCCGGCGCGAACTCGTGTTTCTCGCCATCCTGGCGCCAGGGGTGGTGCTGTTCTTCGTCGGCGCCGAGGCGCCGCAGGCGACGGCCCCCGCTCCGCTGCTCGGCAACCTGCTCGGAGCCGCCACCGGGCTGACCTGGGCCTGCACCATCTGCGGTCTCCGGCTCCTCGAGCGGCGCGCGGCGTCGGGAGGGGCGGGCGCCGCGAGCGCCATCGTCGCCGGCAACGGCATCGCCTTCCTGGCCGCCTCGCCGTGGGCCTTCCCGCTGCACGGTGTCGGCGCGCGTGACGGGATCCTGCTCGTCTACCTTGGCGTGGTGCAGATCGGCGTCGCCTACGTCTGTCTCGCGGCGGGGCTCCGGCACGTGGCGGCGCTGCCGGCGATGCTGCTGCTGTTCGTCGAGCCGGTGTTCAATCCGGTCTGGACGTTCCTCGTGCACGGAGAGCGGATCGCCGCGTGGTCGCTTCTGGGCGGTCTCCTCATCCTGGGGACGACGCTCTTCAAGAACCTTCTTGATATGCGGCCCGCGGCGGCGGGAGCGGACAATTGACACCCCCGGGAGCGTGCGTTAGAGTGCGCCCGCACATGGTTCCCCGCGCGCGTCGCGTTTTTCCCCGACAGGCCGTCCTTTTCGCGCTCCTCCCGGCCATGCTCGCGGTCTGCGCCTGCCATCCGGGCGGGGCGAAGGACCAGGAGGCGGTCCAGGCCCTCGTCCAGCAGGAGGTCCATGCGATGAACGCCCGCGACCTGAAAGTCCTGTCGCAGGTCTGGTCGCAAACCCCGGACATCACGCTGTTCGACGTTTCACCTCCGGGCCGCTTCCAGGGCTGGGACAGCATCGGCCGGACCTTCAACGACTTCTTCGGCCGCCTCGCGGAGCCGCACATGGCCATCGAGGGTCTCGACGTGCGGGTCACGGGGGATTCAGCCTGGGCTACCTACGACTGGTCGATCTCCGGGCGCCTCGATGCGGCCACGCTCGAGGATCGCGGCCGGACGACTTCGGTCTACCGGCGCGAAAAAGAGGGTTGGAAGCTGGTGCACGAGCATGTCTCGATTGCGCCCGCGCCCGCAGCCACGGCGCCGGTCGCACCCGCCGCGCCCGCCGCTCCTCCGGCCGGGCCGCAGACGAAGCCTGGCAGCGCCCCCGCGCCGCAGGGAGGGTGATCCGTGCCGGAGCAGCGCGTCACGCGTGAGGTTCTTCCGAACGGGCTGACGGTCCTGGTGGCCGAGGATCCCGCTTCGCCGGTCGTCGCGATCAACCTCTGGGTGCGCGCCGGGTACTTCGACGAGACCGACGATCAGATCGGCATCTCCCACGTCATCGAGCACATGTTCTTCAAGGGCACGACCGCGCGGCCGCGCCCCGACCAGATCGCCACCGAGATCAAGTCGCTCGGCGGCGAGCTGAACGCCGGCACCTATTACGAGTCCACCAACTATTACGTCGTCCTGCCGGCGGAGAACTTTCTCCAGGGGTTCGCCATCCAGGCGGACGCCCTCGCCGATCCGCGCATCGATCCCGGCGAGCTCAAGAAGGAGCAGGAGGCGGTCCTGCAGGAGGCGCGGCGCAAGATCGACAACCCCACGGCCTACGCCGTCGAGATGATGTTCCGCGAGGGGTTCGATGTGCACCGCATCCGGCGCTGGCGGATCGGGACCGAGGAGGGGATTCGCGCCATGACGCGCGAGCACCTCCTGGAGTACTACCGGAGCCACTACGTGCCGGAGCGGGTGATCGTCTGCGTCGTCGGCGGGGTGCGCGCCGAGACGGCGTTCGACGCCGCCCGACGCCTGCTCGGCGCCATGCCGCAGGCGGCCGGATCGCCGCTCGGATCGCCGCCGGAGCCGCCGCAGGCCGGGTTCCGGTACCGCCGCCTGACGGCCGACATCCGCCGCGGCCACACCTTCCTCGGATTCAAGGCGGCGCCGGTCCTTTCCGACGACGATTTCGCGCTGCGCATCCTGGCGCACATCCTGGGCGGCGGGCGCGCCTCAAGGCTGCACCAGGCGGTGAAGGAGCGTGACGGCCTGGTGGACGGCATCGGCTCGGGGCTGGAGGCGTTTCGCGACATCGGCATGCTGACGGTGGAGTGCGAGGGAGATCCGAAGAACGCCGTGGCGGCCCAGGCCTCGGCGCAGGCGGAGATCG
>JAYUCR010000426.1:0-3247 GCA_043740165.1 Acidobacteriota bacterium
GCGCTCTCCGGGGAGGGTCTGGTCAGCAGCCTCAATCTCAAGATCTCGCAGTCGCGATCCGAAGAGATGACCACCCGGCTGGAGATCGAGAAGAAGCGGCTCGAGATGAGCGCCGAATCGGTCGAGGCGCAGCTGGCGGTGCAGAAGGCGCGGCTGGAGCAGCTACACGGCCTGGCCACCTTGAAGCGCCGCCAGGTCGATGCCCTGCGCGTCCGTGCCGGCATCGACGGCATGCTGCAGCAGCTTCCGGTCGAGGTGGGGCAGCAGATAGCACCCGGCGCCACGCTGGCGAAGGTGACCGTGCCGGGGCGGCTGAAAGCCGAGCTGCGGATCGCCGAGACCCAGGCGAAGGACATCCTGCTCGATCAGAAGGCGTCGATCGACACGCGCAACGGCATCGTCGAGGGGAAGGTCATCCGGATCGATCCGGCGGTGCAGAACGGCACGGTGAAGGTGGACGTGGCGCTCACCGGAGCGCTCCCGAAAGGCGCCCGTCCCGACTTGAGCGTCGACGGCACCATCGAGCTGGAGCGGCTGGCCGACGTGCTGCAGATGGGGCGCCCGGCCTTCGGCCAGGAGGAGAGCACCGTCGGGCTGTTCCTCCTGCAACCCGGGAGCAGCGAGGCGGCGCGGGTGCAGGTGAAGCTGGGCCGCAGCTCGGTGAACCTGATTGAAATCCTCGACGGACTCAAGGAGGGCGACCAGGTGATCCTCTCGGACACCTCGGCCTGGGACGCCTTCGATCGGATACGACTGAACTGACCCGCGCCAACGGAGGCGCCACCACTGAAGCGGGAGATCGCACGCATGAGCCAGGCCAAAGGTGAGTCCCTGATCCGGTTGAACGGTGTGACGAAGGTCTTCTACACCGACGAAGTCGAGACCCACGCGCTGTCGAACATCCAGCTCGACATCGCGAAGGGGGAGTACGTCTCGATCGCCGGCCCGTCGGGGTGCGGCAAGTCGACCCTCCTGTCGCTGCTGGGGCTGCTCGACTCGCCGAGCTCGGGAAACTACGCCCTCGACGGCAAGCCGGTCGCCGGCCTGTCGCCCTCCGACCGGGCGCGCATCCGCAACCGCGAGATCGGATTCATCTTCCAGAGCTTCAACCTGATCGGCGATCTCACCGTCATGGAGAACGTCGAGCTGCCGCTCACCTACCGCGGCATGAAGGCGGCGGAGCGGCGCACGCGCGCGCAGGAGGCGCTGGAGCGCGTCGGCATGGGGCACCGCGCGAAGCATCTGCCGAGCCAGCTCTCCGGCGGGCAGCAGCAGCGCGTCGCGGTGGCGCGCGCCGTCGCCGGGAAGCCGCTCATCCTGCTGGCCGACGAGCCGACCGGCAACCTCGACTCGAAGAGCGGCGAAGCGGTGATGGAGCTGCTGCGCGAGCTGCACCGGGACGGCGCCACGCTCTGCATGGTGACGCACGATCAGCGCTACGCCCGGCACGCCGACCGCACGATCCACCTCTTCGACGGCCGCATCGTCGACGAAAGCGTCGAGAGGTCGGCCCCGTGATGCGCTGCGCGTCCTGAGGTCCGAGGGATGAGCTCGATGCTTTTCGAGGTGCGCCAGTCGATTCGGTCGCTGCGGCGCGATCCCGGCTTCAGCGTCGTCGCGGTGGTGACGCTGGCGCTCGGCCTCGCGGGATCGATCGCCATCTTCAGCTTCGTCAACGCCATCCTGCTGCGGCCGCTGCCGTTCCCGCAGTCGGATCGCCTCGTCCTGCTGATCGGATCGAACGCCTCCATCGGATGGCCCGAGGCGCCGACCTCGTACCCCTATTTCGACCAGTGGAAGAGCAAGACGAAGAGCTTCGACACGATCGCCGCCTGGACCTCGTTCACCAGCACCCGCTTCAACCTGACGGAAGGAGGCGAGCCGGAGTCGCTGCAGTATGCCTTCGCGACCGCCGATCTCTTCCCGACCCTGGGGGTCGCCCCGGCGATCGGCCGCGGATTCCTCCCCGACGAGGATCGACCGGAGGGGGCGCGCGTCGCCCTGATGAGCCACGGGCTCTGGGCGCGCCGCTTCGGCGGCGACCCGGCCATCGTCGGCCGAACCCTGACCCTGGACGGCGGCGCCTACACCGTGATCGGCGTGCTCCCGGCAGGCTTCCGATTCCTGACCTTCCCGGCTGAGCCCGACCTGTGGGTCCCTCTTGGCCTCGATCCCAACGGCGGCCGCCGGTTCTCGCCGGGCACCCGATACCTCGGCGTGATCGCCCGGCTCAAGCCCGGTGTCACCGTGCAGCAGGCGAAGGCCGAGATGGACACCATCGCCGCGCGTCAGGTGCGCGAGTTCTCCGACGTCGGCGCCGGCTGGAGCGTTCGGACGGTGTCGCTGCAGGAGCAGGCGGCCGGCGGATTGCGCCGCGGGCTCCTGATCCTGCTCGGCGCCATCGGGTTCGTCTTCCTGATCGCCTGCGCCAATGTCGCCAATCTCCTTCTGGCGCGCGCCGTCGCGCGCGGACGGGAGTTCGCCCTCCGCGCCGCCCTCGGGGCGTCGCGTGGACGCCTCGCCTTGCGCATGCTGCTCGACAGCCTGGTGCTCGCCGCCGTCTCCGGGATCCTCGGCCTCCTCCTGGCGCTGTGGGGGATCGATCTGCTGGCGCGCATCCCGATCCAGAGCGGCGGGTACATGACCCCGTTCGTGGTGTCCCAGGATTCGGTCGGGATCGACGCGCGGGTCGCCGCGGTCGCGATCCTCCTGACGCTCCTGGCGGCGGCCGCCGCCGGCCTGGCGCCGGCGCTGCGCTCCTCGAAGGTCGATCTCGCCCTGACGCTCAAGGCGACCGGAGCCGGGTCAACCGGGGGAGCGGGGGGGCTGCGCTTGCGCTCCGTGCTGGTGGTGGCCGAGATCGCCCTGTCGCTCGTCCTCCTGGTGGGCGCCGGGCTGATGGCGCGGACCTTCCTGCACCTCGCCGCCATCGATCCCGGGCTGCGCCCGGAAGGGGTGATCACGGCCGATATCAGCCTGCCGCGCGGGCGCTATGGCGATCCCGAGGCGATCGCCGGTTTCTATCAGAAGCTGCTCGATCGCCTGCCGACGCTTCCCTCCGTGCAGGGCGCGGCGGCGATCTCGGCGCTGCCGATGAGCGGCACCGACGAAAGCACCTCGCTGTACGTCGAGGGGCATGCCGTCGCCACCACGTCGGAGATGCCGCAGGCGCACGAGCGGACCATTTCACCCGATTACTTCAAGACGATGGGGGTGCCGGTGCGATCGGGGCGCCCCTTCAGCGCCG
>JAYUCR010000427.1:0-7813 GCA_043740165.1 Acidobacteriota bacterium
CTGGCGCCCTTCACCGAGGGAGCGGTGATCGGCCTGGCGCTCCCCGCGCTGGGAAAAGCAGGGCGGTTCGCGCTCGAAGCGCGCGGTGAGTGGTTCACGACCCGGCCTGTCGTCGCCGGTGATCAGGTGGCCGTCGGGTACGGCCGCGAGGCTGGGCGGATCATCGGGCTGACGGTGGTGGCGGGGAAACGGGATGGCCCGGACGCCGCGAAAAAGACCACGGCGGAAACTGCTCCCCCGGCGCCCCCTCCGCCAACTCCCTAGGAGCAGGCTTCCAGGAGCCTGCTTCTAGTCCCGGAGCAGCCGGCGGCGGATCTCCGCCCCCGCTTCGGTGGTGGAGAGCGGGCCGCCCAGATCGCGGGTCGTGCGGCCGTCGCGCACGCATCCCGCGACCGCCGTTTCCACGCGACGCGCCTCCTCCTTGCGCCCCACCTCCCGCAGCATCAGCGCGGCGCTCAGGATGGCGCCCACGGGGTTGGCGATGTTCTGACCGGCGTGCTTCGGGGCCGACCCGTGCACCGGCTCGAACAATCCGATCCGTCCCGGATGGAGATTGGCGGAGGCGGCGATTCCCAGCCCGCCCTGGATCTGGGCCGCCAGGTCGCTCAGGATGTCGCCGAACATGTTACAGGTGACGATGACCTCGTACGGCGTCGGGTCCTTCACCATCTGCATCGCCAGGGCATCGACGTACATGTGGGAGGCTTCGATCCCCGGGTACTCGCGCGCCGTTTCGCGGAACGCGCGCTGCCACAGATCGTGCCCGTAGGTGAGGGCGTTGGACTTGTCGGACATCAGCACCCGGGTCAGCCCGCGTGCCTTCGCCTGCTCGAAGGCATGGCGCAGGATCCGCTCCACGCCCTTGCGCGTGTTGATGTCCTGCTGGATCGCCACCTCGTCCGCGGTCCCCTTCTTGAAGAACCCGCCGACGCCGGCGTACAGCCCTTCGGTGTTCTCGCGAAAGATGACGAAGTTCACGTCCTCGGGGCGGCGCCCCTTGAGCGGGCAGAGCCGCTCGTCGAGGAGGCGCACGGGGCGTTCGTTCACGTAGAGATCCAGGCGGAACCGCAACCCCAGGAGAATATCGGCCGCGTGCCGGTTGTCGGGCACGCGGGGATCTCCGAGCGCCCCCAGGAGGATGGCGTCAAACGTCTGCAGCCGATCGAAGCCCTCCTGGGGCAGGGTTTCCCCGGTGCGCAGGAAGTGATCGGCCCCGTAAGGGAACTCCTCGATCTCCAGGGGCATCCCGGTGATCTCCGCCACCGCCCGCAGGACTGCGACCGCCTCCCGCGTAACCTCGATGCCGATGCCGTCTCCTGGGATGGTGGCGATGCGGCTCATGATCGCGCCCCGCGTCCGTGATGCCGGCCGGAGAAAATGGCGGCCAGGCCGGCCCTGATCCGGTCGAGGACGGTGGACCCCATCCCCGCGCGCGGGGCGCCAGGCGCGGCGTCCCGGAACGCGGCGGCGATCTCCGCGGAAGTGGCCCTGCCCCGCAGCACGCCACCGCCTGGAAGGAGCAGGACGGGGACTTCCGTGCCGTATCGATCCGCCGCCTCGCGGTCGGCATCGACATCCACGACCCGGAGGGAGATGCCGGCGCGGCGCGCGGCGTGAGCCGCGGCACGCTGCATCGCGAAGCAGGGGCCGCATCCGTGACGCGTGTACAGGATCGCCTCCCTCTCTTCGCCCCCGCGGGCCGGCTCCGTCATGCGGCCCACTTCGCGAGAATCGTTCGCTGGCCCACCCAGAGGACCGCGAGAATGATGGCCGCGCCACAGGCATCGGCCAGAACGTCCCGATAGTCGGAGGATCGACCCGGGACGAAGTATTGATGGATTTCGTCGCTGATGGCGTAGGCCACGCAGGCCACGAAGACGGTGCGGAGGCGGCTTTCGGGGACCCGGCGCACCAGCCCGTCGTTCAGCGCCCGGGCGGCCAGGACGGCGAGGCCGGCATACTCGAAGGCGTGCAGGAGGTAGTCGGGGTAGTCGGCCGCCCAGGGCACCTGGGAGCGCGACGACAGATAGAAAATGAGAGCGAGGTACGCCAGAAGCGGCGCCCAGATCCAGACCCGGCGCGCCAGGGCCGGACCGTTCATCGCGCCAGAGGGAACGGGTACATCACGTAGGCGACAATGAGCGACAGCACGACCATCGCGCCGCCGAGCACGAGGACCACGCGGAGGCGATCCCGGGTGCGGTTCTGCGTCAGGAAGGCGAAGAAGACCGCCACCAGCGCCGAGAAAATCACCAGGTTGAGGAAATGGCTCCGAATCACGATGCGGCCCTAATCCTTGCGCGCGGTGGCGATATCGAAGGCGTCGAGAATGAGCAGGATGTTCATCAGGCCCGCGGTCAGGAGAAAGGTGTTGCCGTACTCGAACGTCGGATTGCGTACCCGATCGCGCAGGCGGCCCATCATGCTGACGCGGCGCGGATCGGTCTCCTCCGGCGGCACGCTGTAGATCAGGCCGCCCACGCTCGCCATGCGCGCCACCAGATCCAGGGGGCCGAGAGCGAGGTTGTCGAAGGTCGCCAGGTAGCTGAGGGGCTGCTGCGGATCGATGAGGGAATCGGTGCCGCCTGAGGCGAGCCCCAGCCCGAAGGTGCACAGGACGACCAGGAAGAACGCGACGGCGCGACCCTTCCGGCCCAGGGAGAGATGACCGAGGCCCGGCACGAGCCAGGCGAGAAGGCAGGGGATCACCGGCGATACGGGCTGCCGGGCTGGAGCGGGGGAAGGTTCCGGGAGAGGTTCGGCCACCGCCTACTCCTTGACCACCCAGACCCTTATTTCACCCGTCACGTCCGGGTGGAGCTTCACCGGCACGGTGTAGATCCCCAAGGCCCGGATCGGCTCCTCCAGCAGAATGCGCCGTTTGTCCAGGGCGACACCCTCCTTTTCGAGGTATTCAGCGATGTCGGAAGCCGTCACCGAACCATAGAGCTGCTCGTTCTCCCCCACCTTGCGGACGATGGTGCAGGAGATTCCGGCGATGCGCCTCGCCTGGGAAGCCGCTTCCTCTTTCTCGCGGGCCTGGTGGACGACGTAACGCCGTCGCTCGCGCTCCACGACCTTGAGGTTGCCCTCCGTGGCGGGCAGGGCCTTGCCCTTGGGGAGGAGGAAATTCCGCGCGAAACCCGCGGCCACTTCGAGGATCTCGCCCCGCCGGCCCAATTTCTCGACATCTTCTCTCAGCACGATGCGCATGCGTCAGTCCCCGACAGCGTTGACTTCAATCGGACGTGAAGGGCAGAAGGGCCAGGGTGCGGGCCCGCTTGATGGCCAGCATCACCTTGCGTTGATGTTTCGAGCAGGTCCCCGAGATGCGCCGCGGAAAGATCTTCGAGCGCTCGGGCACGAACCCCTGCAGCAGCCGGATGTCCTTGTAGTCGATGTAGTTGATCTTCTCGTCGCAGAACTTGCAGAACTTCTTCTTGCGGAAAAGGAATTTCCGCTTGAACGGCTTCTTGCCCCGACCGGCATCCCGGCCGCCTCGCGATTCTTCCCGGCTCATAATGTCATTCCCTCCCCGCGGCCTACGGCGCCACGCCGAGATCCATCGGGATCTCGTCGCGGTCGACGGGACGAGGCCGCATCATCGGCGAAGGGCCGAGCTGCGATTCGTCCTCAACGCGCACCGTCAGGTGACGCAAAATCCGATCGTTCATGCGATACCGTCGATCGATTTCCTTGACCTGCTGGGGCGGGCACTCGAGGGTCATCAGAACGTAGATCCCCTCCTCCCGGTGCTGGATCGGGAAGGCCAGGCGCCGTTTCCCCCACTTTTCCACCTTCACCACCTTGCCCCCGGCCGAGACGGTGACCTGCTCCACCAGCTTGGTCAACTCGTCGATTTCCTCGTCGGTCAGATTGGGGTCGGTCACGAAAATCGTTTCGTAATTAAGCATCCTTTGCGCCTCTCATCCGCCTGCCGGAATCGGCCCCGGCGTCTCGCCGTCCGCCTTCCGGTTGTAGCGATTCATGGAATGTTCGATGCCGGACTGCAACGCCATGTCAACGCAGTCGGCCGCTTCGGTAATCACCTCCGGTAATCGCGCCCGTTCCTCTCCAGCGAAGGGTTCGAGGACGAACGCCTCCTGATCCTGGCTCTCCCCCGGTGACCCGATCCCGACCCGAAGCCGGGCGAACTCTCCCGTGCCGCAGCAGGCGATCACCGATCGCAACCCGTTATGGCCCCCGTGACTGCCCCGGCGTCTCAGCCTGACGACCCCGAACGGCAGGTGCAAATCATCGCACACCACCAGCATCCCGTCCGCCGTCAACCCGCGCTCGTCGAGCAGCTCACGGACGGCGCGCCCGCTGAGATTCATCGCCACCATCGGCCGCGCCAGGGCCAGCTCTCCGAACGCTTCCATCGAACAAGCCAGATGACATCGGGCCGAATCGCTTTCCGTCACCTTGCCGCGCCGCCGGACGAGCTCCTCAATCACGAGCGCCCCGATATTATGCCGCGTCGACCGGTAGCGGCCCCCGGGGTTGCCGAGACCCACCACGAGGCGCAACACCGCATCATCCCTCCGGGCTTACTTCTTGCCCTCCGGTTTCTTCGCTTCCTTCTTCTTGTCGTCGGCTGGCCCCGCCTCGGCCGCCTCGCCTTCGGCGATCGGCTTGCCCTTCTTGATCACCTCGGGCTCGGCCGGTGCCAAGGCCGCTTCCCCGACTGCCGGCGTCACCACTTCTTCCTTGGCCGGCGCGGAGCAGACCGCGAGGATCAGTCCCGGGTCGCTGATGATCCGGTACTTGTCACTCTTCGGGAGGTCCGCGACGCTGAGATGATCGCCGATCTTGAGCTCCGACACGTCGATGTCGGCATGCTCCGGGATGTCGCCGGGCAGGCAGGAGACCCGGACCTGCCGCGTCACGTGCTCGAGGATGCCTCCGTCGAGCTTGACCCCGGCCGGCTCGCCCTTGAGGACCACCGGGACGTCGACCTCGATGACCGCATCCATCTGGATGCGCAGGAAGTCGGCATGCAGGAGCCGGCCTTCGATCGGCTCGACCTGATACTCCTTGATCATCGCGTGCCGCTTCTGATCGGTTCCCGACAGGTTGAGCTGGAAGATCGTGTTGACGCCCGATTCCGACCTGATGATCTCTTTGATGCGATCGGGGTCGACCGTCAGCGGGACGGGCTCCTTCCCGGCGCCATACAGGATGGCCGGTATGCGCCCAGCCGCGCGAAGACGGCGCGACACATTCTTCCCCGCGGTATCGCGCCGCGTGACATCGACCACCTGTTCTTTCATCGTACCCACCCTCTCCCCGAACCTCCCGGGGATCTCGAAAGGACTGTTCGGCTAGACAAACAATGAGCTGACGGACGAGTTCGTATGGATTCTCCGGATCGCCTCGCCCAGCAGGTCGGCGACCGACAACACGGTCACATGGCCGGCCCTGGCTTTGGCGGGGTCGAGCGGGATGCTGTTGGTCACCACGGTCTGTTTCATCTCGATTTTCTTGAGACGATCGATCGCCGGCCCGGAGAGCACCGCATGGCTGAAGCAGCCCTGCACCGACCTGGCCCCCTTGCGCGTCAGCGCCTCGACGGTGCCGACCAGAGTGCCGGCCGTGTCGACCATGTCGTCCACGATCAGGCAGTTCCTGCCCTCGACCTCGCCGATGACGTGCATGACCTGGGGTTCGTTCTTCTCGCCCCGGCGCTTGTCGATGATGGCGAGCGACCCGTTCAGCCGCTTGGCATAGGCGCGGGCCCTCTCGACGCCGCCCGCATCGGGCGACACGATCACCAGGTCCTTCAGGTTCAGGCGCGCCACGTGCTCGATGAGAACCGGGGCGGCGAACAGGTGGTCGACCGGGATGTCGAAAAAACCCTGGATGGCGGGAGCGTGCAGGTCCATCGCCAGGATGCGATCGGCTCCGGCCGCCGTGAGCAGGTCGGCCACCAGCTTGGCCGTGATCGGGACGCGCGGCTTGTCCTTGCGGTCCTGTCGCGCGTATCCGTAGTAAGGCAGGACCGCGGTGACGCGCGCCGCCGAGGAGCGCTTGAGAGCATCGAGCATGACCAGGAGTTCCATCAGGTTGGCATCGACCGGCGGGCAGGTGGGCTGGATGAGGAACACATCGGTGCCACGGATATTTTCGAGAATCTGACAGTAGGCCTCGCCGTCCGCGAAGCGCTTCACGTCGGCTTCCCCGGGGGCGATACCGAGCGTCCGGCAGATCTCGCCGGCGAGCGCGGGGTGCGCGTTGCCGGTGAACACCTTGAGATCGCCATCCACGCCCGTCATGTTCATCCTGCCGCTGTCCCCATCCTCCGCCGCCCCGCGCATGGCTGGGGCGGGAGGATTCGAACCTCCGGTGCTGGATCCAAAGTCCAGTGTCTTACCGCTTGACGACGCCCCAACGCGCGGACCCTCCCAACCCGGCCGATCAGCCCCGGCACGGTCCCTCCAAGGCGGCGCTCAGGCGCCCTCTTCGTCAAAATCGCCAGGGTCCGCCGAATCGTTGCCCTCCGGCCCCCCCTGATCCTTCTGACCGCGCTCACTCACCGCCTCGCGATAGCTGGCCAGGACCTTGTCTTCGATACGCCGGCGCGTTTCGCTGTTCAACGGATGGGCGATGTCGCGAAACGTGCCGTTCTTCCGCTTCTTGCTCGGCATCGAGATGAACAAACCGCTGATGCCGCTGATGACCTTGATGTCGCTGACCACGAAACAATCATCGATGATGATCGAGACGAACGCCTTGAGCTTTTCCTCGTCGACCGGGAACACCCGGACCTCGGTGATCTCCATGTCGGGCGCCCTCCCGGCCCGCCGCCATGGCGAGCTCATCCCACCATTCGGTCCCTCAGAAACGATGCCCGGTCCAGGGTGCTGCACGGGAACGCCTGGAAGCCGGCATGCTCCATCGAGCGGGCCGCCGTGGCCGCTCGATCCGCATCGGCGAAAAGGCCGAAGACGGCGGACCCGCTTCCGCTCATGGCCGCGACCTCGGCTCCAGCCGCCGTCAAGGCGGCCCGGATACGAGCGACGGCTGGACACAAACGAGTGGCGTGCGGCTCCAGATCGTTCCCGGACCGCACCCACGACTGAATATCCGCAGGGATGCGCCCGAAGCGCGAAATGCTATCCGGTTCGGGCGCAAGTGTCAACGGCTCTTGTAGCTGCGCGTAAATCGCCCCGGTCGAGAGGGGCTCCCCTTTCGGGTGAACCAGCAGAAGGGACGCAGGGGGGAGGTCGGCGAGGGGCCGGACGTCGGTGCCCGTTCCTAGAAGCCGCGCCGTGCCGCCGACCAGGAAGAAAGGCACGTCCGATCCCAGGGCCGCCGCATGGGCGTGCAGACTTTCCTCCGCCAACTCCATGCCGAACATCCGGTTCACTCCGATCAGCGCCGCCGCCGCGTCGCTGCTCCCCCCTCCGAGCCCGGCTCCGGATGGAATCCTTTTGGTCAGTCGGATTGACAGCCCGCGACCGGACGTCATGGGCGGGGCCAATCGCTCCACGGCCCGCCAGACGAGATTCTCCGGTCCCGAGGGAACAGCGGGGTCGTCCACCTCGAGGCGCAGCCCCTCCCCCTGCAACGAGAGATCGAGGCTGTCGTGGAGCGTGACGGTCTGCGCCACCGACGCAATCTCGTGGTAGCCGTCCGGGCGGACTCCGAGCACCTTGAGGTTCAGGTTGATCTTGGCGAATGCGCGGAGGTGGAGGCGCGTCATGGCTCCGTGACGGCCGGTCCCAACAGCGCCGGAGCGGCGCCGACGGCGGGCAGCGGCCGCTCCGTGAACCCGGCAGGAAGGACAGGATCGAAAAGGGCGCTGTCGACC
>JAYUCR010000428.1:0-3210 GCA_043740165.1 Acidobacteriota bacterium
GCGGCCGGGTGGCGCGGGGCTCGATGACCTGCTTCCGCCGCTGCGCGACGAGGGGTTGCGGCTGCTGCAGCAGGAGGCGATCCGGCACGACACGCTGACCCTCGGAAATCTCGTGGGTGCCCTTATCTCCGGGCGCGTCGTCGCCGCGGAGGCGATCGCTCCCGCCATTCAGGATCTCGCGGGCCGCCAGAACGCCGACGGCTGCTGGTTGGCCTCGCTCGATCCGAACGATTCCTCCGCGCGCGTCTTCGCCACCCTGCGCGTCGCCCTGACGCTCGGCCAGTACGCAACACTCCGGGGCGACACGGACCGGAACGACACGAACCGGCCCGCGGGGCGATGATCGTGCCCTTCGTCCAGGCGCTGGTGCTGTACGCCGCCTTCACGCTCGGCTACCCCTGGTTCTCCGCCTGGTGCGGCGCGCGACTTCCAGAGGGAAACCTGTCGTGGCTAATCGTGGAGGCCTCCGCGCTGGGGCTCGTCTGCGTCCTGGTCGCCCTCACGCGCGGCCTCTCGCACGCCGGTGGCTCGCGCTCAAGGGCGCATCCCGGTTGCGCCTGGAGCGACGCGCGGGCCGTGCCGTTCCAGGCGCTGTTTCTCCTCGGGCTCGCGGCGCTTGCGTTGCGCATCATCGATCCGGGTTTCGACAGCCAGGAGATCGGCCAGCAAGGCTTGGAGGCCGCCGGGCTCCTGACGGGATTCTTCCTGACCCTGCCGTTTGCCGTGGCGGCGGAGCAGCTGATCTTCCGGACCTGCCAGAGTCGGCTGCGCACTCTCCTGCCGCCGGGGCCGGCCGTCGTCGCTGTGGGGCTCGCCTTCGCCATCTACCACTGGGTCCCGGGGACGCCCCTCGATCGACACGCCATCGAAACCCAGCTCGCCACCTTCGCCGGCGGCATGGTGTTCGCGGCGGCCTATGAGCGCACGGGCAACCTCTGGATGTTGATCGCAATCCACCTGGTCTACGACTGCCTGGCGGTCGCGCAGGCCCTGCTGAACGTGCGGCACGCGAGGGGCGCGGAGGTCGCCGTCTTTCTGCTCTGGCTGGCCTCGTCCGGAGTGCTCGCCTGGCGCTGGCACCGACCGGGCGCCGGATCGACTGCCGATCGCGCGACCGAGAGCCGGCTGGAACGCGCGATGCACCCGGCTGCCGCGTGGGCCGCGGCGGCGATCTTCGGATGCGGATTTCCACTGCTCCTGGTCTGGATCCGAATCCGACTGGGATAAAAAAACCCCCGGGGGAGCCCCGGGGGTTTCTTATCTCAGCCGACGTTATGGTCTGGACGCCGGCTTCGCTGTCGGAGCGCAAACCTGCTTCGCGGGATCCTGCGTGATGCCCATTAAGCTGATCGAGGTAGCCGCCGGCTTGATCGGCCGCTTCCTGAAAATCGGAGAGCCGGTGGGGCAACCACAGTAGGACCAATGCCCCGGATCGTCGCCTGTGCACACAAAGCTGCAAGTGCTGGTGCCACAGTCCGCGGCAGCCTGGAAGCAGGACTTCCCCTGGATGCCGCAGTAGTAATCGCAGTCCGATTGGCAGAGGGAGCAGCTTTCGATCGCCATCGCTCCGCGCGCCGGTGCGAGCATCAGCAGGAGCGCCGCCGCCATCAGGTAAATCGGGATTCTCCGTCTCATGGTTCGATTACCTCCCGCGAAGCAGTGTCGCTGGCGACAATTGGTTTCCTACCTAGGGGCAGGGTACGGTCGGGCGCTCCGGAGCGGGCTTGGGGTCCGGCTTCGGCTCGGGCGCGGACGTCGGCTTGGCCTCCGGTTTGGTCTCCGGCCTGGGCGGCTGGCTGTGCTTGGTCTCCTGCTTTCTGAAGATCGGGGAGCCCGCAGGCGGCGGGCAATCGGGGCAATAGCAAATCTGATTGAGACCCGAGCCCGATTGACAGAGGAAGTTGCACTGCCCGGAGACGCCGCACGCGCTGCCGCATGTCGTGACAGAGACGCTGGCGCAGACCGAGTTCTTGGAGGCACAGTAGGTGTCGCAACTCGCCCTGCAGACCGTGGTGTTGCATGCAGGCTTGGGCGGAGACGCCTGGGCCTCCCGGATGAGGTAAGGGGCCAGAAGGAACGCCAACGCCATCAGGACAATCGGAATCCTCTTTCTCATGGTTCAGTCACCTCTCTTCCCACCCGATCTCGGGGGGCGGTCACAGGGCAGACAAGCGCATACGAACGCTGAGCCGACCTTGTAACAGTGTCGGCCGCGGCGAAAGGTTCCCGAAAAACATTTTCCCCCGGCCGGGCGCGCAATCTGCGGACGCGTGGCGCGATTCGTCGTACATTGCCTATGCAGCGTGCAGCGGAATGGTCCGCCCCATGAAACCGAAGAACGTCAAGAACGACGAGGTCGCGGGGTTCCTGCGGGGCGATCGCGCGCCGGTCGCGGCGATGCATGCCGCGGTCCAGGCCGTGGTGCGCAGCTTCCAGTTCCCGCACGGCGAGCAGGACCGCGAGCTGGTGCAGGACGCGCTGAGCCGTATCGTCCAGAACCTCACCGCGGGACAGTTCCGCGGCGAAGCTTCCCTCAAGACCTACGCGCAGCGCGTCGCCAAGTACACCTGTCTCGAGCACCTGCGGCGGCAACGCTTCGACGTCAAGATGGATCTCGAATCGATCCCGTCGCGCGCGCGGTGGTCGGAGCCGGAGGAGTTGCTCCTCTGGACCGAAGAGCATCTCAGGAACCTGCAGGCCTTCGCCGCGCTCCCCGGCGAATCCCGCGAGCTCCTCCGCCTGATCTTTCTCGAGGGGCTGTCCTATGTCGAAGTGGCACAGCGGTTGGGAGTCTCCGAAGGGGCCATCAAGTCACGCGTCCACCGGGTGCGCCTGACCTGCCGCGAGGCGACTGGTCGAGACGGGGCCGGACGCGAGGGGATCAGGCACGAGGCGGCCGCGATCGCAAAGCCCGCGGGCGCGCGGCGCGGCGGGCCGCGGGTGAGCGAATGAGCGCCGCCTCCGAGCATCCGCCGCTCCTGCTGTCATACGTGGCGCGGAATCTCGAGCCCGGCCCGACGGCCGAGGTCGCGGCGCACCTGCTGCGCTGCACCGACTGCCGGCTCGAGGTGGAAGCGTTGACCTCGATGATGAAGAGCCTCCGCCTGCAGAACCGGGCCGACCACATCCGCAGCGAAGACCTGGTCGAGTACGACGAAGGCCGAATCGAGAACGGGTTCGAAGGCGGGAGCGAGGGGCCGGATGTCGGCG
>JAYUCR010000429.1:0-3207 GCA_043740165.1 Acidobacteriota bacterium
ACGTTCGGGATCAACGTCATCGGCCTGCAGCGGAAGGATTTCCCGGCCGGAACCATCAGCGCCCTGCGTCAGGCGTACAAGTTGCTGTTCCGCGCCCACCTGCCCCAGGAAGAAGCCCTGCAGCGCGTGCGCCGCGAGATGGCCGGGCAGCCCGAGGTCCAGCTGCTGGCCGATTTTGTCGCCGCAAGCCAGCGCGGCGTGACCCGCTGACGGGGATCGATCTGAGCCGCGCCGCCCCGATCCACCCCGTGCCGGTCGCCGTCATCGGCGTCGGCAGCCTGGGCCAGCACCACGCCCGGATTCTCGCGGCGCTGCCCGAGGCGCGCCTGGTCGCCGTGGTCGACAGCGATCCGGCGCGCGCCGGCGAGGTGGCCCGGCGGCACGGTGTCGCGCACCTGGCCGATCACCGCGATCTGGGGTCCGATCTCGAGGCGGTCACCATCGCCGTGCCGACCTTCGACCATGCCCGGATCGCCTCCGACTGCCTGCGGCGGAATCTTTCCGTCCTGGTGGAGAAGCCGATGACCGCCACGGTGGCCGAGGCGGAGGAGCTGGTGGCGGTGGCCGCCAAGGCCGGACGGCTGCTGGCGGTGGGGCACACGGAGCGATTCAACCCTGTGGTGCGGGCCGCGGCCGTCACGGTCCGTGACCCGCGCTTCATCGAGGCCCACCGGCTGGGGGTCTTCAGCGCGCGCAGCACCGACGTGGACGTGGTGCTCGACCTCATGATCCACGATCTCGACGTGGTCCTGAGCCTGGTGCCCTCGCCCATCGCGGCGCTGGATGCGGTCGGCGTGGCCGCCCTCACCGACAAGATCGACATCGCCAATGCGCGGCTCCGATTCGCCAACGGCTGCGTCGCCAACCTCACGGCCAGCCGCATCAGCACCGACAAGGTGCGCAAGCTGCGGATCTTCGAGCCGGACGCCTACCTTTCGATCGACTACGCCGCCCAGGAGGGTCTGCGCTATTCCTTGAAGCGCCCCCCCGGAGCCGGCCGACCCGAGATCATCCGCGAGCGGCTTCAGGTTGTTCCGGAGGAGCCGCTGCTGGTCGAGATGCGCTCTTTTCTGCGGCGGGTCAGGGGAGCCGAGGCGCCGATCGTGGATGGCGCCGATGGCCTGCGTGCGCTGCGGGCCGCGGATCTCATCCTGAAGCAGGTGGGGGGAGGAGCTCCCGCCGGATCCGTGGCGTGAGCGCGCCGGGGCCAGTCGATGTTTTCCTGAACGATCGTGTGAAGGCCGGCGATTTCCCTGGCGCTGTATGGCTGGTGGCCGAGGATGGCCGCGTGCTGGGTGAGGGAGCCGTCGGCGACGCGGCCAGGGAACCGCAGCGGCGCCCTGCCTCCACCGGCACCCTCTACGATCTGGCCTCGCTCACCAAGCCCCTTGCCACCGCCCTCCTGGCGGTCCGGATGCATGCCACCGGACGGTGGGACCTGGAGAACCGGCTGGAGGCGTACCTCCCTGACTGGAGGCCGCAGGACGCGCGCGCCGGGGTGACCCTGCTCGATCTCCTCACCCACCGCTCCGGCCTGCCGGGTTGGGACCCGCTCTACCTGCACGCCGCCGATGTCCGAGGCCGCATCCTCAGAATAGCCACCATGCCGGACGCGCACCCGCCCCTGCTGCAGACCGAATACTCCTGCCTCAACTACATCCTGCTCGGGTTCGCGCTGGAGCGGTCCGGGGGCGCGCCGCTCGACCAGCTGTTCGAGGCGCACATCCGAGCTCCCCTCGGTGGCCCGGAGATCCTGTACAAGCCGGGTCGCGCCCTGCGGGAGCGCATTGCGCCCACCGAGATGGGAAACGGGCACGAGCGCCACCTCGCCGGCGCTTCGGGCGACGGATACAATGCGTGGCGCCGCGAGCTGATCTGGGGAGAGGTCCACGACAACAACGCGCACACCCTGGACGGTGTTGCCGGCAATGCCGGATTGTTCGGGACGGCGCGTGCGGTGTTCGCGGTGGCGAGCGCCTTCCTTTCCGGGGGGCCCGGGTTGCTGGACGAAGCGGAGCGCGCCCTGTTCGGGCACAACTTCACCCCGGGGCTGTCGCAGGGCCGCACGGTCGGATTTCAGCGGGCCGGCAGCGCCCCGTCTTCGGCCGGCGCGGCGTTGCCCGATGCGGCGTTCGGTCACACCGGTTTCACCGGAACGTCGCTCTGGATCGATCCCGGGAGTCGGCGGATTAACATCCTCCTCACCAACCGGGTACACCCGAAGTACCGCGACCTGGACATGAACAAGGTGCGGAGGGACTTCCATGTCCTGGCCGCCGACCTCTAAGCGGCGGCCCGGGGCAGGGTCGGCTTCGTCGTAGCAAGGAGTCGGGATGGATTTTCTGTCGCTGCACGAGTCGGCCCCGGCTCCGGGACCCCGCCTGACACGCACGGAAGCGATCGTGGCGTCGGTCTCCGCGCACCTCCTTCTCCTCCTGCTCGTCATGTTCGTGCCGGATCGGTTGCCGGAGTCGGTGCTGCGCTTCCTGGGGTCACGGCACGACCGGCTCCCCACACCGGCGGCCAGAGTGGCGGACGGCCGTATCGAGCCCCTCCTGGTGCCCCCTCAGGCGAAATCACCGCGCATCCCGCTTCAGTTCAACTACGTCCGCGTGCCGGACGATGTAGCCACCGCCAAGAACCCCGACGCGGCGCTCCTGTCGGACAAGGACCGCCATGCCCGGCAGGAGGTGCCGACGCCACCCAATGTGACCCAGTTCACGCGCGACCCCCATTCGGAAGGGAAGAGCCGGGATCGGGTGCGACCCGATCCGGCGCGGCCGGAGGGACCTGACACACCGGACATCGCGGCGGTCCCTCGCGGGGTCCAGGGTGGGACCGCTCCGACCCCCAACACGGACGAAAAGCACGAAGTCTCCAAGCCCGCGAAGCAGGAGGCACTCCAGCCTGGGGCCGCGGCGGGCTCCGAGGTCTCCGGCTTGCGCAACGAATCGCAGGTTCACGAGGGCGAAGGGGGGACGCCGCGGAGCGTCCCTTCCACGGGCGAGAATCGCGCCGGGTCGCCCGGCGATCCCTCCCGTTCGTCGGAGCTCGATCGCAAGCCGGGGAGCGAGTCGAAATTCAGTTTCAGCAATCCCGGGTTCCTGCGCGGCGGCGCGTACGGCACCCTCTCGTTCGACACCCAGGGATTCCCGTGGGGGGACTACGCGCGGCAGATCTACGTGATCATCCGCAACAACTGGTTCG
>JAYUCR010000430.1:0-3207 GCA_043740165.1 Acidobacteriota bacterium
ACGCTGCTAGGCGCGCAGCAGGGCGAGTACCGGCCGGTGCGCGTGCGCCAGGAGGACTTCCAGGGCGCGGTGGTGCTGCCAAATGTGCCACCGGCGCCCGCGCCGACCCCGGCCGGCCCACCGCAGAACCTGCCGCCGGCCAACATGGTGCTGGGCTGGACATTTACCCAGAACATCCGCGTGAATGGGCAGCAGGCGGTGATCGGCGCGCTGGGCATTAACCTGCGGGCCGCGGCCGACCAGAACTCCGGCAAGCTGGGCCTGGTCAAGGAGGGGGCGATCACGGTGGTGGTGGGCCCGGCCCGCGGCGTGTATACGCCGATCTGGGCGCGCAAAGAGGACATCCTCGACCTGGCCAGCCCAATGCCGGTGGTGGCGCTGCCCGACCCATTCCCGGCCGGGAGCCCGCCGCCGCCACCGCCGCCCGTGCCGGTGCCCGATACCACACCGGGCTGGGCCTTTACCACCCAAATGGTCGTCAGCGGCCAAACGGGGATGGCGGGGCAATACGGGCTGAACCTGCGCCAGGCGCCGCGGCGCGATGCGGCGCCGGAGGGGAACTCGCAGGCCTTCGTCGAAGGGTTCCTGCGCGCGGTGCACGAGGAGCGGGGCGCCGTGGGCGCCTTCCTGGAGCAGGCGGTCTGGATCCAGGCGACCGAGGACACGCTGCAGATCGTCTACAGCGAGAGCCAGGCGTTCTTCCGGGACAAGGTGCAGAGCCGCGAGGTCTCCGACTATCTCCGCCGCGTGGCGCGCACCCTTGCAGGGCGCGACCTGCGCATCCAGGTCGAAACCGGGATGCCCGGCTCCTACGAGGCGGTCGCCGCCGGCGCGCCGAGCTCCCCCCGTGCCGCGGCCCCGGCCGCCGCGACGGCGGGCCGGCCCGATCCTATGGCTCCCGCGCTGGCCCCTTCGCCTGCTCCCGCATCGGCTTCCCCGCCGTCGCGCGCCGCGTCGCCGGCCCGCGCCGCGGGCGCCCCCGCCGATCCGGCCCGGCGCGCCCTCTTCGATCAGGCAATGCAGGAGCCGGTGGTGCGCACGCTGCTCGACGCGCTGGGCGGCGAGCTGGTCGACGTGGAGCCGATCTAAGACCCGCAGGAGAAATCCATGGACATGCGGTTGTTGATGAAGCAGGCGCAGAAGATGCAGGAAAAGCTGCAGCGCGAGGTGGCGGAGATGTCCGTCGAAGGGAGCGCCGGCGGCGGCATGGTGAAGGTGACCATGAGCGGCAATCACAGCGTCACCGGCGTCAAGATCGCCCCCGAGGCGGTCGACGCCAAGGATGTCGAGATGCTGGAGGACCTCGTCCGCGCCGCCATCAACGAGGCGAACCGCAAGATCGAGGAGACGCTGGCCGAAAAGATGAGCGGCCTGCGCCTCCCCGGGTTCTGACGCGATGCCGTTCGCGGCCCCCCTCGAACGCCTGATCGAGCGCCTGCGCAAGCTCCCGGGACTCGGTCAGAAATCGGCCCAGCGCGTCGCCTTCCACATCCTGCGCCAGAGCGAGGAGGAGGCCGGCGCCCTGGCCCGCGCCATCGTCGAGGTGAAGGAGCAGATCCGCCTTTGCGGCATCTGCTTCAACATCACCGACATCGACCCCTGCAGCGTCTGCGCCGACGCCGGGCGCGATCGGTCGGCCATCTGCGTCGTCGAGGAGCCGAACAACCTGACGGCGATCGAGAAGTCGGCGGGGTTCCGTGGCCTGTACCACATCCTGCACGGTTCGATCGCGCCGTTGCGCGGCATCGGCCCGGACGATCTCAAGATCCCCGCCCTGCTCGAACGGCTGCGCGACGGGACGGTGAAGGAAGTGATCCTCGCGACCAACCCGAACGTCGAGGGGGAGGCCACGGCGGTCTACCTGGCGCGTCTCCTGAAGCCGCTCGGCCTCAAGGTGACCCGCATCGGACTCGGCCTGTCGGTCGGCAGCGAGCTCGAGTACGCCGACGAGGTCACGGTCGGCAAGGCGCTCGAAGGCCGCCGCGAGCTGTGATCCCGCGAGCCGTGATCCGCTGATGCAGGGGAGCGTCAAGCAGGGACTGTTCCTGCGCATCGAGGAATTCGCGCGGCGGCGGTACGGGCTGGTGTTCGCGATCACGCTTCTCGCCGTCGGCTTTTCGCTCCTCCTCGGCCGGCGGCTGACCCTCGACGGCGACGTCCTGAACCTGGTCCCGAAGCACAACCGCGCCGTCAACACCTTCCGCGAGTCCCTCAAGGATTTCGGCAGCCTCGACTATCTGCTGGTCCTGGTCGAAGCGCGCCAGGGGCAGGGGATCGAGGAGCTGCAGGCCTATGCCGACATGCTGGCGGATCACCTCGCGGCCATGCCGGCGGTGCGGTACGTCGAGCACAAGGTCGACACCTCGGGGCCGTTCTTCGAGTTCCTGCGGCGCAACCAGGTTCTGTTCCTGCCGCCCGCGAAAATGGACGACCTGGCGGCGCGATTCACGGACGGCGCCATCCGCGAGCGCGTCGCCGACAACCAGCGCCAGCTCACCGGCCCCGCCTCGTTCCTGGCGAAGAAAATCCTCGAGCAGGATCCGTTCAGCATCAGCCCGCTCCTGCTCGAGGAGGTCCTGCGCAGCCGGGGTCCCATCAAGGTCGATCTCAACGGCGGCTACTACCTGTCCAAGGACGGCAACGCGCTCCTGGTGATCGCCAAGCCGGTGAAGCCGAGCCAGGACGTCGCCTTCGCCAAGGTGCTGGCGGCGCAGGCGGGTGCGGCGATCGCCGCGGCGGAAAAAGATTTCGGCCGCGAGTACGGCGGGGCGAAAGCACCCGCGACCGACCTCGGCGGCGGCTACATCATCGCCCTCGAGGACAGCCAGCTCATCATGCAGGACATGGTCCGGAACGGCACCCTGTCGTTCGTGGCGATCGTGCTCCTGTACTACTTCTGCTACCGGCGCTTCGCCGCCATCCTGTACTCCGCGGTGCCGCTCGTCGTCGGCCAGTGCCTGACCCTGGCCGTGGCGTATCTCTGCCTGCGGCACCTCAACTCCGCCACCACCGGCTTCACCGCCATGCTGATGGGGCTCGGCACCGACTTCACCATCGTCATGTATGCGCGCTACATCGAGGAGCGCCAGAAGGGGTTCGGCCTCGACGAAGCGCTGCAGCGCATGATGGGGTCGTCGGCCTTCGGCGTCTTCACCGGCGCCATCACCTCGGCCGGGACCTTCTACGCCATGTGCATCACCGAGTACA
>JAYUCR010000431.1:0-3207 GCA_043740165.1 Acidobacteriota bacterium
ATGCTCGTGCTCGACGCGGATTCGAACTTCGTGCGCTTTCTGGAGGAACACCTGACGCGCTCCGGCCATCAGGTCAAGACCGTGGGGACGGAAGCCGAGGCGCTCGAGCGCGTACGGAGCGAGAGCTTCGACCTGGCCCTCATCGACATCGAGCGACCCGGAACCGGGAGCCGCTTTCTCGAGTCCATGAAGCGGGCCTCCCTCCAGACGCCGGTCGCGGTGGTCGGGGCCCGCCTTGACGTCGACACGACGATCGCCGCGATGCGGATGGGCGCCTACGACATCCTGCGCAAGCCGGTCGAGCCGGGCGCGCTCATCGCCCTGGCCGAGCGCGCCGCGCGGATCAAGGAGCTGGGGACCGAGCGCCGCCGGACCGCGGAGGAGCTGCAATCGGAGCGGGCGCGCAACGCGGAGCTGCGGCGCAACCTGCAGGGCCAGCATGCCTTCTCCGCCATCCTTGGGAAGAGCCCGAAGATGAAGTCGATCCACGATCAGCTGCGCGAGGTGTGCGGCACGGATTCGACGGTTCTCATCATGGGGGAGAGCGGCACGGGAAAGGGCCTGATCGCCCGCATCCTGCACTACAACTCGCACCGGGCCGATGGTCCCTTCGTCGAGGCGAACTGCGGCGTCTACTCCGAGGGGATCCTCCATTCCGAGCTCTTCGGGCACGAGAAGGGGTCCTTCACCGGGGCGTTGAAGCAGAAAAAGGGCCGGTTCGAGCTGGCCGACGGCGGCACCGTGTTCCTCGACGAGATCGGCGATCTCACTCCTGCGACCCAACTTATGCTGCTGCGCTTCCTGCAGGAGCGGCGCTTCGAACGCGTGGGCGGCGAGGAAACGCTGCACGTCGACGTCCGGGTCATCGCCGCCACCAACAAGAATCTCCAGGAGGGGATGGAGCGCGGCAGTTTTCGCAACGATCTCTTCTATCGTCTCAACGTGATCCCCCTGCACATTCCACCCCTCCGCGAGCGCCTGGAGGACATCCCGGTTCTCGGCACGGAATTCCTGGATCGCTTCGCCCGCACGATCGGCAAATCGATCGCGGGATTCAGCGACGATGCGATGGATCTCCTGATGCATTACGCGTGGCCCGGGAACGTGCGCGAGCTGGAAAACGTCATCGAGCGCACCGTCGTCCTCACCAAGGGCAGCCGGATCGAGGTCTCCGATCTGCCCCCGAACCTGCGCGAGAGCCGGGGAACGGGCGGCGACCTCCGCCTGTCGCTCCAGGAGAACGAGCGCCTCTACATCCTGCGCACCCTCGCGGAATGCAACTGGAACAAAAAGCTCGCGGCATCCCTCCTGGGCATCAACCGCAGCAGCCTCTACAGCAAGCTGAAGAAACACGAGATCGGGCGGGGTCAGCCGCTCAACTGAGAGCGGGGGCGCTGGTGCGCGATCTCAACCGGGCGGTCACTCTTTACATCGCCGGGACCATCGGGGCGGCGGCGTTTCTGATCGTCGGGCTCTTCGCGGGGCACCCCCTCACGTTCAACACCAACCTGCTCGCGCTCATGGCGATCGGCGCCGTGGTGGCTCCGCACGCCGTCCACCTGGGCATGCGCGTGGAGATGTCGATCTCCCATCCCTTCATCCTCGCCACGCTGATCCTGAACGGGGAGCGCGAGGCCGTCCTCGTGGCCGCCCTGTGCATCGCCAGCCTCTGCCTGTTCCGCGTGCCGAGGATGGCCCTGTATCGCGCGGCCTTCAATATCGCCTCGTTCGTCATCACCACCTGGCTCACGGGCGAGACCTACCAGGCCTTCGGGGGGCGGCCGGGCTCGATCGAAGGGGGCGCCTCGATCGTGGCGCTCATGCTCGCCACCCTGGTCTTCTATCTCGCCAACACCTACAGCATCTCCGGGGCGGTCGCCCTGGCGAACCGGCTGAACTTATTTCACGTCTGGCAGGAGAATTTCCTGTGGTCGGCGCCGTCCTTCCTCGCGGGAGGATCGCTGGCACTCGGTATGGCCTATTTCCTGGATCGATTCGGCATCGGCTCGTTTCTTCTGTCGCTGCCGTTCTGTGTCCTGATCTACTACTCCTACAAGCTGTACCTGGAGAAGCTCGACGAGCGACGACAGCACCTGCAGGACATCGAGCAGATGAACGCCGATCTTGAGCGCAAGGTGCGAGAGCGGACCCAGGAGCTCGAGATCCTCAACCGCAAGATGCAGGAGTCCAACCGGGAGCTGCTGCGGGCCAATTCGCTCAAGAGCGAGTTCCTCGCGAACATGTCCCACGAGCTGCGCACGCCGCTCAATGCGATCATCGGATTTTCGGAATTGCTCCTGGATCGCACCTGTGGGGATCTGAACGAGGACCAGCGCGGGCAGGCGGCGGACATCCACAGCAGCGGCCGGCATCTCCTCGGGTTGATCAACGACATCCTGGACCTGTCGAAAATCGAGGCCGGCAAGATGCCGCTCAACGAGGAAGTCTTCGAGGTCGGTCCGGTCATCGAGGAGGCGATGGCCCTGCTCCGCGTGGAGGCCGGCCGCAAGAGGATCGATCTCTCCTCGCGCCTGGACAACCCGCGGCTTTCCCTGAGCGCCGATCGGAGCAAGGTGAAGCAGGTGATGTCCAACCTGCTGAGCAACGCGGTGAAATTCACGCCCGCCTCCGGCCGCGTGACGTTGACGGCCGGGGCCGAGAAGGATCGCATCCGGATCGAGGTGGCCGACACCGGCATCGGCATCAGGCCCGAGGACCAGGACAGGATCTTCCAGGCCTTCACCCAGGTCGATGGATCGCTGGCCCGGCAGTATCAGGGGACGGGTCTCGGTCTGGCGCTGGTGCGCAAGTTCGTCGAAATGCACGGCGGCGAGGTGAAGGTCGAGAGCCGGCCCGGCGCGGGGAGCCGGTTCACGGTCCACATCCCGGGGGTCCGGCTGGCCGACGATGAGGAGGCTCCGCCCGCGGAGGCGCTCGAGTCTCAGGGGCCTCCGTGCGTCCCGCACGATCGTCATCCTGGCGAGGAGGATCGAGCCGCTCCCGGCGATCTCATCTATGTGATCGAGGACAACCCTTCCAACCTGAAGCTGGTGCGCAACCTCCTGAAGTCCCGCGGCTATCGGGTGGCCCATGCGCCCTCCGGGGAAGAAGGCCTCCAGGCCTTGAAGTTCGTGCGGCCCCGTCTCATATTGATCGACGTCCAGCTGCCCGGGATGGACGGGCTGCAGGCGGCGCGACTGTTGCGCG
>JAYUCR010000432.1:0-7709 GCA_043740165.1 Acidobacteriota bacterium
GGACGCGGGCAGAACGGCGGCCGAAACGCTTGCAGTCGCTCCACCGGGGTTCCAGGCCAGTGCATGCCCGGCGATAGAACAAGACCCGTGCCCGCTCCCCGCGTGACCGAAACCCAAGCGATTGCGCGACATCTGAGTGACCCCATGTTCGCATCCGGCCACCTCAGCCATCCCACCATCCACTCCCGATCACCACACGCTTCGCGCCACGGTGTCAGGAATGCGGGGTCGGCGGCAGCTCGGCGAGCCGGCGGCGCAGCTCGTCGATGGCGATCGGGCCGGACCAGGTGGCGATCGATTTCCCGTCGGCGTCGAACAGGATGGAATACGGGATCGGGCCCGGCATCGTGAAACTGTTCAGGAGCGGGTCCTGCTCGCCGCGATAGATCAGGTTCGGGTAGGTGAGGCCGGCCTTGGCCAGGAGATCGCGCACCCGCGATTCGGCTTCCGCTTCGTCGGCGAACACCCAGGCATCGAGGGAGACGCCGAGGAATTCCGCGCCGCGCGCCGGACCGGACCCGGCGCTTTCGCGCGCCAGGCCGGCGAGGGCCGGCAGCTCCTCGACGCAGGGCCCGCACCAGGTGGCCCAGAAGTTCACCAGGACCGGGCGCCGCGCCTCCTTCCTGGAGGAGAGCTCGGCGCGCAGGCCTTCGAGATCGGTGAAGCCGACGGCGGCCGGAGTCATGGCCGGATCGGTGGCCGCGGCATTGGCCGGAGGGGCCGCGGGACTCTGCGCGCCGGAGCGGCCGCAACCGATCGCCAGGGCGCCGAGCAGCAGCGCGGTGGCGCCACCTCGAGACGCGCTCACTTCTTCTTGAACAGGGCGTCGAAGGCCGCGCGGCCCGGGCTGACCGGCGTCGTGCCGGGCGGGACCGGCGGGGAGGTCGCGATGCGGCGTCCGGTGGCGTCGAGCACCGTGGTCGGCCGGAAGAAGGCGCATTGATTGGAATTGGTCTTGGAGAAGACGCGCGCCGGGATCGCCTCGCGGCACTCGAAGCGCGCGCCGGAGTCGAAGTGGACGCAGGTGCGGCAGCAGTGCGCCGGGGCGCGGCAGGAGGGGCAGAAGCTGTCCGGGGCCACCGGCTGGGAGGCCGCCTCCTGGTGCCCGCACTGGTAGCAGCGCCGGACCAGCTGCGCCTCGCGCGCCATGCCGCGCGGCTCGCGCGGCGGACGCGGGCCGTCGTTTTCCTGGCGCCGCTTTTCCCGCTCTTCCTTGTACTCCTTGTCGTTGTAGCCGGGCTGGCGATACTTCATGAACGCACGGACCTCGTCGGTGATTTGGTTCGGGGAAGCGCCATTCTAGCATGCCTTCCGGCGGGCCCTTGATCTTTCACCCACCGGCCGCCAGAATGCCCCGCATGTTCCGGCACATCATCTCCGTCCTCGGCGGGCTCGCGCTCATGGCGCTGGTCGCGCCCGGAGGCGCGCGCGGAGGCGCGCGCGCCGAATCGCCCGCGGAGGGGGGCGGGATCGAACGATCGATCGTCCGGATCGTGAACTACGCGCAGCGCGGCGATTCCTATTCTCCCTGGGACGTGACCGCCGTCCGCTCGAGCAGCGGCAGCGGGTTCGTGGTCGCCGGCGGCAACATACTGACCAACGCCCACGTGGTGAGCGATTCGCGCCTGCTGCTGCTGTTCCTGCACGGGGATCCGACGCCGCACAAGGCCCGCACGGTGATCCTGGGTCACGATTGCGATCTGGCGCTGGTGCGCCCGGAGGAGCCGGGTCTGCTCGCCAGGGTGCCAATCTTGAGGTTGGGCGGCCTCCCGGCCCTGCGCTCCACCGTGGAGACCTACGGGTACCCGGCGGGCGGCGACCAGATCTCCTCGACGCGCGGCGTCGTGTCGCGCATCGAGATGCAGGTGTACTCGCATTCGGGCGTCGATCGTCACGTGGCGATGCAGACCGACGCCGCGATCAATCCCGGCAACAGCGGCGGGCCGGTGATCCAGGACGGCCAGGTGGTCGGTATCGCCTTCCAGGGCGCGAACGATCTCGAGAACACCGGCTATGCCATCCCGGTCGAGGTCATCCAGCATTTCCTGGACGACGCGCGGGACGGAATTTATGGCGGCTATGCCGACCTGGCGATCCTGGAATCGAACCTGATCAACCCGGCGGCGCGCAGCCTGGCGGGCATGCGCGACGACGAGAGCGGGGTGCGCGTCGATTTCGTCTACTCCAAGGGGAGCGCCGCCGGCCACCTCAAGGTCGGCGACGTCCTGCTGGCGGCGGACGGACACCCCCTCGCCGACGACGGCTCGGTGCTGCTCGACGGGCTGCGATTCGACTACAGTCTCCTCGTCGATCGCCACCAGATCGGCGAGACATTCCGCCTGCGCGTGCTGCGGGGCGACACCCGCCTCGACATGTCGATCCCGCTGGTGGGGCATCCGGGATCCTCGAAGCACGCCAACCAGTACGACGTGGCGCCGCGTTTCTATATCTATGCCGGGCTGGTGTTCGTCCCGCTCGACGCCGAGGTGCTGAAGACCATGGGGCGCGACTGGATCGTCTCGGGCGACAGGCGCCTGGTCTACGAGCACCTCTTCCGGCCTCTCAGCGACCCCGACGCCGACAGCACGGAGCGTGTCGTGCTGCTGCGGCGCCTCGACGATCCGAGCAACATCGACGTCCCGTGGTACCGCAACCAGCTCGTGGAGCGGGTGAACGGCCATCCCATCGGCGGGCTGGCCGACCTGATCGGCGCCATCGAGGCGAACCGCGACCCTTATCACCTCATCGAGCTGGGCGAGCCGGGGCGATTCATCGTTCTGAATCGCGAGGCGGCGGATCGGGCCCATCCGAAGATCCTCGAACGCTACGGCGTGACCAAGGACAGGAATCCTTGAAGACCACCGCGGCGATCCTCCTGGCGTTGCTTTTCGCTCCCGGCGTGGCGCACGCGACGCCGCGCCGGTCGTTCGAGACCGGGGTGGTCGGGCTGGCCGTCACCTATCAGACCTACGACCAGGATCGACCCTGGGTGAAGCGGGCTCCCCAGGTGCGCCAGGCGCTCGCCACCGTCGTGGACGGCCCGCTCCTCCTGACCACGGCGCAGATGGTGGCCGATGCCACCCTTCTCGAGGCCGAGAAGCTCGGCCGCGCGGTGCGCGTGCCGGCGCGCATCGTGCGCGTGGACCACGAGGCCGATCTCGCGATCGTGGCGATCGATGCGCCGGGATTCTTCGAGGGCCTGGCGCCGGTGCGGATGGCGTCCTCGGTTCCCACCGAGGGATCGGTCACCTCCGTGCGCTGGAAGAACCGCCAGATCGAAGTGTCGACCAGCCGCGTGTCGCGGATCGAGGTGCAATCCTCGGTCCTGGGGATGATCGAGCATCCGTTCCTTCTGGCGACCACCGATCTGCAGGCCGGCGGTTGGTCGGAGCCGGTGTTCGCGGCGGACCGCTTCGTCGGCCTCACGGTCTCCCAGGACGAGCAGATGGCGCGCGTCATCCCGGTCGACATGATCCTGAGCTTTCTCGCCATGGCCCGCGCCTCCGGCGCCTACCCCGGGTTCGCCGGTCTCGGATTCCGCTGGCAGGTCAACGAGGACCCGGCTCTTTCCGGCTACCTGGGACTGCCCGGCGAGCCCCGCGGCGTGATGGTCACCAAGGTGGCGTGGGGAGGGTCGGCCTGCGGCGTCCTGCAGCCGCGCGACATCCTCCTCTCCCTCGACGGGCATACGATCGACGGCAGCGGCTACTACCGTCACCCGCGCTACGGGCTGATCCGCTTCACCAACATCTCGACCGAGGGGCATCGGGCCGGCGAGAGCATCCCGGCCGAGGTCTGGCGCGACCGCCGGGCGCTCCGGCTCGATCTGCCCCTGCGGCCGGCCCGCAGCGACGCCGACCTGGTACCCGATCGACGACCCGACGTCCCGCCCGCCTACGCCGTCGCCGGCGGCTTCGTTTTCCGGGAGCTCGACGCCTCCTACCTGCGCTCGTGGGGCGACGACTGGCGCAAGACGTCGCCGATCGGCCTGCAGAACTGGTTCTGGCTCTTCTCCGAGGATCAGGAGCCGGAACGGCGCCGGATCATCGTCATCTCCTCGGTGCTTCCGGATGCCTACAATCTCGGCTATCACGACATGGGGGACGTCGCGGTACGCGCGATCAACGGACGCCGGGTCGATTCGATCTCCGGGGTGGTTGAGGCGTTCCGGCACCCGGACGGCGCCTACCACCTGATCGAGCTGGAGCCGGACGGTCGGCGGGCGCAGATCGTGCTCGACGCCGCGACCTTCGACGCCTCCAGCGCCGCCATCGCCTCGTCCTACCACGTCGGCGAGCCGCGGCGCCTCGAGGCGCCGCTCGACGACCTGGGTCCTCCGTGCAACCCGGCGCCCTGATTGGTCCGCAGAAATCTTTCGTGTACAATGGCGCCCCTTAAAACACTAGGAGGACAAGGCATGGAACGCCCTCTGCAGAAATTTCTTTCGGCCGTCCTGATCTGTGGCACGGCCGCGGTGTTTGCCTGCACGGCCGCCACGGGTGAGGCCGGCAAGGCCGCCGACAAGTCCAAGAAGACCTCCGAGCCGGTCGCCAGCGCGGGTGCCGGCACGGTCGCGGCGACCGTCGGCGACAAGACGATTTCGATCCAGGAGCTGGATCAGAAGGCGGCGGCGGCACTGATGAAGGTGCGCCAGCAGGAATACGAAGCCCGGCAGCAGCAGCTCGATGCCATGATCAACGACAGCCTCTACGAAATGGAAGCCAAGGCGAAGGGCGTCTCGGTCGACAAGCTGAAGGAAACCGAGATCAGCTCCAAGGTCGCAGCACCCGCCGCGGCCGACATCGACGCCTTCTTCGAGGCGAACAAGGCGCGCATGGGCGGCCAGACGAAAGAGCAGCTGGCGCCGCAGATCGGCGAGATGCTCAAGAACCAGAAGCGGGCCAGCGTCGAAGCCGATTACCTCAAGCAGCTGCGGACGAAATACACCGTGAAGACGATGCTCGAGCCACCGCGGGTCCAGGTGACCACCGACGACGACCCGTCGCGCGGCGGCCCCGCCAATGCCCCGGTGACCATCGTCGAGTTTTCCGACTTCCAGTGCCCGTTCTGCAGCAAGGCGGAACCCGTGGTGGACGAGGTCATGAAGAAGTATGGCGACAAGGTCCACCTGGTCTTCCGCGACTACCCGCTCTCCTTCCACCAGAACGCCGAGACCGCCGCCATGGCCAGCGAATGCGCCAAGGAGCAGGGGAAATACTGGGAGATGCACGGCGCGATGTTCGGCAACCAGTCGAAGCTGGCGGCCGCCGATCTCGTCGAGACCTCCGGCAACCTGGGCATGGACAAGGACAAGTTCAAGGGCTGCCTCGACTCCGGCAAGTACCGGAGCGAGGTGCAGCATGACTTCCAGGACGGCGCCAAGTACGGCGTCTCCGGAACACCGACCTTCTTCATCAACGGGATTATGATCGTCGGGGCGCGCGGCGCCGATTCGTTCTCCGAGATCATCGATCGCGAGCTGGATCGCAGCGGCAAATAGTCCCGGAGAGCCGGGCTAGTCTTCGGTTCCGGGGATCCGAAAACCGAACCGAAGGGCCAGCTCCACGACGTCGGCCTGCAGGTCTTCGAGATCCGCGAGCGGGGCCTGCTCCTGCCGCTCCACCGCGTCGTCCCAGGCGGCGGAGGCGCGGCGGTGCAGCTCGATCAGCCGGGTGAGGGCCGCGTCCTGCTCGTCCGGCGAGCGCGCCGGCTGTCGCGTCAGCCGGATCTCCTCCGCATCCAGCTCCGCGAGGATCGCCTGCCGCCGGGCCTCGAACCCCTCGGCCCCCTGCGCCCCTTCCGCCGAAGGGGAGCCCTCCGGGGACGTGCCCTCGATGGCGTCCGGCGTGGCGGCGTCCGGAGGGACGGCCGGCGGCGCATGGCGTTGCCGGCGCTCGCTCCGGTCCCGCGCCTCGTCCCGCAAGCGGTCCACCTCGGCCATCGCGGTGCGCGTCTCCGTCTCGTCCTCGAGCCGGCGCGCCGCGCGCTCGCCACGACCGATCCACGACAAAGCACCGTCATAGTCTCCTGATCGGATGAGCGACCAGGCTGCCACCAGCGGCACGAAAGGGTCATCCGGCACCGCGCGGACCGCGCCTTCGAACAGGCTCAACCCCTCCTCGACCCGACCGGAGAGAACGAGGATCTCGGCGCGGCGCTCGCGGCACGATTCCCGCCGGCCCGCGTCGTCCGCCTCGACGCGATCGAGGAGCCGCAGGGCCTCGTCGTAATCCCCGCGGTCGCGCAGGAGATCGGCCAGCCGCATACGGATATCGGGGTACGACAGCGCCGCGTGGGGATCGCGGCTCTCGTGCAGCCGGCGCATCCGATCGATCGCTTCGCCCAGCCGCCCCTGCTCCTCGAGGGATTGGGCGGCGGCCCACACGAGATAGTCGCCGGCGCTTTCCAGGTTGAGCTCGAGGATCTCACCGGCCTCCATCTCGTCCAGGATCTCCATGTGCCGTTCGTACTCCCCGGCCAGCCGCTCTTCCTGCTCCCCGAAGCTCCAGAGATACCCGGGCTCCCGCTCTTCCGTGCTGCCGGCATCGTCGACATCGTCGGCATCGTCGTCCAGCGATTCATCGTTCGGGTCATCGTCGGGCAGGATCACATGTTCTCCTCGTAGTCGTGCCAGGCCGCTTCGAGGTCGTCCAGCTTGTCGCCGAACAGGCTCTGGAACGCCTTCAGGCCGCCCGCACCCCGGGCCTCGCGCGCAGCATACTGCCGGAACGTCTGAAGGTGGCGGCCATGATCGCCGTGCATCAGGAAGTGCACCAGCGTCCAGGCGGCGCCATAGGCGCGCGCCGCCTGGGCGCCGACCCAGAGCGGGTCGTCCGGCCCGGCGGCCACCAGCTGCCGGAGCCCCACCGCCCCCTCGACATGCGTGCGCCGGAGGTGCTCGCGCAGCTCGGCGCGCGGATCGAACTGCATCTGCGCCGAGCCCGCCGAGATGGTGGCCGAGCGGCGAATCTCCCCCACGTCGATGCGCAGCTGGCTGTCGACCTGCGAGAAGCCGAAGTAGTTCGCCAGCCCCTCCTCGAACCAGCGCGACGGCTGCGCGCGCGGTCCGTAGACCCGTTCGTAGTTCAGCATGTGGATCGCTTCGTGGATGGCGATCGGGATCGGCACATGCCCCCCGGTCGGCTCGCAGGGGAAGGCGAGAATGCGCGACGCCGGGATGTACTCGCCGACCGCCGGAGGCGGGCCGGAGGCCCGGCGTCCCTGCCACACCTGCTGCACGCTCTGGTGATCGGCGCGCCGGCCAAACGCATACACCGAGACCTCGGAGCGGAACAACCGCAGCGTCGTCAGCCCGGCCCAGAACTCCTGGTGCGCGCGGAACGCCGCTTCCACGAGGCGCCCGAGGAGCTCGATCTCCTCGTCGTTCAGGACGTCGGTGTAGATGAGAAGCTGGCCTGATCGCCCGCGCCTCTGGCGGATCCCCATGCGGCGCGCCGCCTCGTTCATGTAGTCGCGGCGCTGGCGTTCGGCCATGAACGAGAGGATGTCGGAGTCGATCGCCTGCCGCAGCTCGTTGCCGTCCGCGACATCGCGCTGGTGCACCACCTGGTACTGCAGGGTGTCCCCCTCCGACGGCAGGATGCCGTAATAGACCTCGCCCCGCTTGCGGGCGACATACTCTCCGCCCTCCGCCGCCACCGGCCCGACCCAGACGCCGATCGGCGCCTCGTGCAGCGCCCGGCGCAGCG
>JAYUCR010000433.1:0-3174 GCA_043740165.1 Acidobacteriota bacterium
CCGCACCTCCCCGAGATGGTCGAGCTGGTGCGGACGCTCGACGTGGTGTTCTGGGAGGTTTTCTTCCTCGTGCCGATGGGCCGCGGGTCGACCCTCGGAGGCCTGACCGCGGAGCAGTGCGAGGATCTGTTCGGGATCCTCTACCGGGCCCAGAAGAAGGCCGACTTCCTGGTCAAGATCACCGAGGCGCCGCACTATCGCCGCTACGTCGCGCAGCAGGAGAGCGCCGAAGCGGGCGGCCAGGCGATACGGGCCACGGGCGCCCTGCCGGCGCAGCTGATGCGCACCGAAGGACCGGGACACACCATCGGGTTGGCGCCGCAGGGGGTCAATTCCGGCAACGGCTTTCTGTTCATCTCGCACGCCGGCGACATCTTTCCGAGCGGCTTCCTGCCGATCACCGCCGGCAACGTGCGGAAGGATCGCCTCACCGACATCTATCGCAACTCCCCGATCTTCCGGCAGCTCCGCCGGCCCTCTGAGTTCGAAGGGATCTGCGGCATCTGCGAATACAACACCATCTGCGGCGGGTCGCGGTCGCGCGCCTTCAACATGACCGGCAATTTCCTCGCGAGTGATCCCTGGTGCGCTTACCGCCCCGCAAAAAAGCGCGCGGCCGCGGGGCACCCTGCGCCGAACCTGGCGTAACCCTCTCCGGGGAAGTTATTTTGGCAGCGCGCGGGCGATGAAGTGGGAGATCGCCGGCGGCTGCGGGCCGACGTGGAAGCGGCGGGCGCGCTGCTCGGTGTCGCGGTCGGCGGCCGTGATCCGCTCGTGCTGGCGCAGGTGTTCGACCCAGGAATCGACCAGGAACGACTCGACACAGCGCCCTGCCTTGGACGGATCGTTGAGGAGATCCCATCGGGTCGCACCGTCGCGCAGGCGGAAGCGGCGGACATCATCCATGGCGCGGGCGAACGCGTCGGCGTGCGCGGGGTCGATGCGATACTCGACCGTTACCAGAACGGGACCTTCGTCGCCGTTCTCTTTCGAACCCCAGGACGATGTCGGCCAGTGGCGCGGCGGTGCCGCGTCGTGCGCCGCGCCCGATGGCAGACGCACGCGCGCGGTGGCCGCCAGGCCGATGAGGAGAGCGATCGCCGCGACGAGGCAGGCCGGGCGCGCGCCGATCCACTCCGCCACCGCGCCCCACAGAGCGCTCCCCAGGGCGAGCCCGCCGAAAAAGACGACCAGGTAGACGGCCAGCCCGCGGCCGCGCACCCAGGGGGCGAGCGCGGCCTGGGCGCCGGAGTGGAACGCCGTCAGCACCGTGATCCAGGCCACCCCGGCCAGCGCCATCGCGATCGCGCAGGCGGCCGGCGAGGGCCGGAGGGCGAAGACCAGGAGCGCTATCGCCACCAGGGGGGTCGCCGCGGCCACCAGGCTCTCACTCGAGACGATGCTCCTGGCACGAGGCAGGAGGAGCGCGCCACCAACCGCGCCGAGGCCGAGGCACCCCAGGAGAAAGCCATAATCGCCGGGGCCGCGGTGCAGCTCGTCACGGACGATCACCGGGAGGAGCGCCCAGAGGGCGCTGGCGCACAGGATGAAGCTGGCGGCGCGGAGGAGGACGCGGCGCAGGTCCGCCGAGTGGCGCGCGTAACGCAGCCCCGCGCGCAGAGCTCCCGCCAACCGCTCCCCGGGCAGGCGGGTCGGGCGCGCCGGAGCGTCCCACGCGAACAGCACCAGCACCACCCCCAGGAACGATGCGGCGTTGAGCAGGAAGGCCGCGCCCGGCCCGAGCGACGCCACCACCAGCCCGCCGCAGGCCGGCCCGACGGCGCGGGCGACGTTGATGCCGAGTCCGTTCAGCGTGAGCGCGGCCTGCAGCTCATCACGCGCCACGAGCTCCGGAATGATCGCCTGCCAGGCGGGCGCATTGAGCGCCGTCCCGCATCCGAGCGCGAAGGTCGCGGCCAGCAGCACCCAGGGATTGCGCACACCGCCGAGGGTCAGCAGTCCGAGGGCTCCGCTCACCGCCAGCATCCAGCACTGGCTCGCCAGAAGCAGCCGGCGGCGATCGACGATGTCGGCGAGCGCCCCTGCCATCAGCGCCAGAAGAAATATCGGCAGCGTCGATGCCGACGGGACGAGCGCTATCAGGATGGGGGACGGGGTCAGCGTGGTCATCATCCACGTCGCCGCGACGTCATGAATCCAGGTGCCGACGTTCGACGCCAGCGCCGCGATCCAGAGCGCCCGAAAGATCGGCCAGCGCAGCGGCGCCCAGGCCGGAGCGTGCATCGCCGCCATCGTCGGGTTCCGGGCGCCCATGCCGCGAATATAGGAGGCGATTCGGAGGAGGGCAACGCCAGGCTTGCTTTTCCGTTCCCATGCGGGCCACCCTTGCGCAGGCCCGTGGCCGCTGACAGGAAGGGGGCCGCCCATGCTGTTTCGCGACCGTGAGAGTGCGGCGTACCAGCTCTCCCGCGCGCTGCGCGCGTACCGGGGCAGGAATCCGCTGGTCCTTGCGATTCCGCGCGGCGCCGTGCCGATGGCGCGGATCATCGCCGACGAGCTCGGCGGCGAGGTCGACGTGGTGCTCGTCCGTAAGCTCCACGCCCCGATGCAGCACGAGCTGGCGATCGGCTCGATCGACGAGCATGGTCATGTCCTCCTCAACGACCATGCTCGACGCCTGGAGATCCCGCCGGGATACCTGGAACAGGAACAGCAGAAGGAGCGGAAGCTTCTCGAAGAGCGACGGCGCCTCTACACGTCGATCCACCCGCCGATCGACCCGGCGGGGCGCGTCGTGATCGTGGTCGACGACGGCATCGCCACCGGCTCCACGATGATCGCAGCACTCCGATCGGTTCGCGAGCGCCGGCCGGCATGGCTGGTCGCCGCGACGGCCGTCGCCCCGCCGGAGACCATCGAACGGATCCGGCCTTGCGCCGACGAGGTCGTCTGCCTCGCCACGCCCTCCGATTTCCAGGCCGTGGGGCAGTTCTTCGCCTCGTTCAATCAGGTGAGCGATGAAGAGGTCATGGCGATCCTGCGCCGGGTGCCACCGGCGCCGGGCAAGGAGCCGGAAGCGGAGGACCACGAGGTCGTCATCCCGGCCGACGGCCATCGGCTCGCGGGCAATCTGACCGTCCCCCGGGGCGCCGTCGGGCTCGTCGTCTTCGCGCACGGCAGCGGCAGCAGCCGCCTGAGCCCCCGGAACCGGTT
>JAYUCR010000434.1:0-3174 GCA_043740165.1 Acidobacteriota bacterium
GTGATCAATACCTTCGACGGGGAGCCTGGGCAGCAGCGCTAGGCACGACGGACGGGGCGCCGTTCAGGACCTCCCGCCAGGCGCGCGCCTCGTCCGCAAGCCCCGCCTCTTCCGCCAGCCCGATGGCCGATTCCAGCAGCCGTCGATCCTCCTGCCGCGCGCTCTCGGCCGTGTCGGGACGGGACGCATGGATCCATCCGCTGCCGGCGAGACCAGATTCGGGCGGGCCGACGCGCAGGCGCTCGGCGGCCACCGTCGCGGCCGCGCGCGCCACCGCCAGCGCCTCCTCGTGGCGCCCGATCCGGGACAACAGCGCCGCCGCCTCGATCGCCGCCGCGGCATCGCCCGGGTTCTGCTTCAGGATGCGGCCGTACAGGTCGCGCGCCGTCTCGATCGCTTCCCTCCGGACCTCGAAGCGCGCCGCGTCCAGGAGAACATCGCGATCGAGGGGGGCCTGAAGGATCGCCTCGCCCCAGGCCGATTCCGCCTCGCGCGCCTTCCCGAGGCGCTCGAAGAGTCCGGCTCGAGCCAGCAGCACCTGGAGCCCTCGCGCCCCGCCGCGGTAGGCGCGGTCGAGCCGATCCTCCGCCTCCTGGAGATCGCCGCGCTGCAACGCCAGGGCTCCCAGGGCCCCCTGCGAGGCGGCCATGCCGGGATCGAGAGCGGCCGATCGGAGGTAGGCGTCGCGTGCCGCATCGAAACGACCGAGGCGCTCCTGCGCCAGGCCGAGGTCATGCCACAGGGAGGCGCTGTCGGGAAGTGCTTTGATGGCGCGGCGCAGGAAGAACTCCGCGCCAAGGGAGTCGCCGGAGGCGCTGAAAAACTCCGCCAGCGCGCTCTCGCGGATCGGCGGACCGTGATACGGGCGATCGGCCAGGCCCGCCAGCAGCTCCTCGTAGATTGCCTGCGGCTCGCGGCCGGTCCCGAACGGGCGGAGGGAGGACAGGCTCGGGCTCGCGAGATCGCTGCGCACGTAAACGGCCCCCCCCGGATCCAGGTGCGCCAGCACCCAGCCGTTCCCACCCGCCAGCCAGGCCAGGAGGGGCTTGGCTTCGAGGGCGCGCTGGTGCGACCAGAGCACCATCGTGATCTGGTACTTCTGCACCACCTCCTCGAACGCGGCCGGCGAGGCGATCGAGCGCAGGTAGGTTTCGAAAACACCGTGCAGAAAAGGATCGTTGCGCCCGTCGATGAACACCCGCCGATCGCCGCCCCACGCTTTCAGGAGGAAGCCTCCGACCGCCATTGGATGGAACACCTGCCCCGGTAGGCGCGCGTGGGTCACGAAGCGCGCCGCCTCTTCCGGGAAGTAATGCGGAATGGTGCCGACGCCCCACCAGGTTTGCGTGGGGGTGCGGAGATAGAAACGGTTGCTCACCACGCTGGCGCTCAACCCCAGGGCGACCAGGAACAGCCCGGTCGCGGCAGAGAACGACCGCCTCCCGACGCCGCGGGGCGCCGGACGCCAGGCGGCGGCCACCTCGGTGGCGTGCCTGATCATCAGGGGGAGGGTGGCGATGGCGAAGATCGGGATATTGCGCCGGGCGCGCAGCGCCACGTAAAGCGTCGCGAGGGTGAGAAGGGCGTCGAAGAGCCGCAGGCGCCGGACGTTGAGGAGCATCGTCAGCAGGACGATCGCGGCCCAGGCGACGAACGCCAGGATCGCCGGGGTGACCAGGTAGCCGGAGAGCGTCGGGCGGAATTCGACGATCGTGCGGGAGACCAGGCTCGCCCCGCCGAGCCGATCGAAGAACTGCTCGAACGGCACGCGCAGCGCCGCGGGTCCGAACGGGTTCAGGAGTGACGCTGACGCCTGCAGCGCCAGACAGACGAGGAGATCGACGGCCCGGATGAGATCACGCCGGGCGGCGGTGGCGACGATCGCCAGCGTCACCACGACCGGCCCCAGGATGAACAGCCCCTGCACGTTCACCCAGAGGATCGACAGCACCGGCAGGGCGAGCCACAGGATGCGCCGCCGCGCGGCCGCGGTCGGCGCCGCGACCGCCGCCTCGATCCCTGCGATGACCACCGCCAGGAGCCACCATGAGATGAGCTCCGGGCGCGCCAGGAACCGCTCCTGACAGGCCAGCGCCACCAGCACGAGGACCGCCCCCACGGCCACCGGCCCCGCGTGCCGCCGCCCCTGACGGTAGAGAAACGCGAACAGCCCGACGATCAGCAGGCTCCTGGCGGCGGTCACCGCGCCGAAGCCGCCGGTTTCCTGCAGGTACGACACTCCGACCTGGAACAGCCAGTGGATATCGATCCAGGGGAGACCATAGGCGGTGAAGGAGAAAGGGTCGGCGTGGGGCACATTTCCGGTCCGCCGGATCAGATCGCCGCTCGCCAGATGCCAGAACAGATCCGTGTCGGTGATGCGGGTCAGGGTGAGAAGAGTGATGAGCAGGAAGACCGCCCCGACGGCCGCCCCGGCTGCCGCCGCGACACCGCCGTTGATCCGGCGCCGGAATCGTGGTAGGAAGCCGTCCTGATCGCCCGTCACGTCGAGCATTCTGGGGGGGTTTGCGCCATGGCGCAACTGGCAGCTTTCAATCTCAAGCAGTGGATCGACGCGCACCGGCATCTCCTGAAGCCGCCGGTCGGCAACGCCCTGGTGTTCCGCGACACCGATTTCCAGGTGATGATCGTCGGCGGCCCCAACCGGCGCAATGACTTCCACATCGACCCCTACGAGGAGCTGTTCTACCAGCTCGAGGGGGACATCGTGGTGCGAGTCATGGAGGAGGGGGGCGCCCGCGACGTGCCGATCCGCGCCGGGGAGATCTTCCTCCTCCCGCCCAACGTGCCTCACTCGCCGCAGCGCGGGCCGGACACCGTCGGCATGGTGATCGAGCGCGCCCGGCCGGCCGGGGAGATGGATCGCTTCCGCTGGTATTGCGCCTCCTGCGGCGCCACCCTGCACGAGGCGGCGCTGCATGTCAGCGATCTCGGCAAACAGCTCAAGCCGGTGCTCGAGGAGTTTCAGAGCAACATCACCCTGCGCACCTGCCGGAAGTGCGGCACGCTTGCGCCTCCGCCGCCGGCGGCGGCCTAGGAGTGTGTCCGAGTATTGGCATGGGCCGCGCGCATGGGGCTTGCGCGTCCCAGGCGAGGCGCGAGGAGGAAGCGATATGGGCGTATCGGTGACGACGAGCAACGAAGCATGGGGCC
>JAYUCR010000435.1:0-3173 GCA_043740165.1 Acidobacteriota bacterium
GTGAAGTTCTCGCTGCTCACGCTCACGAACGAGAGCGGCAAGGCGCGTCGCCTCAGCCTGTTCGCGTACAACGAGTGGCTGCTGGGTCCGCCGCGGGCGGGCCAGAGCGTGCACGTGTCGACCGAGCACGATGCCGGCACCGGGGCGGTGCTGGCCCGCAATCCCTACAACCCGGAGTTCGCGGCGCGCGTCGCCTTCGCGCACGCGAGCGAGCCGTTGCGCTCGGCGACGGGAGACCGCATGTCGTTCCTGGGGCGCAACGGCTCGCCGGCGCAGCCGGCCGCTCTGCACCGCGAGACGCTGTCGGGCCGCTTCGGCGCGGGGCTCGATCCGTGCGCCGCGCTCCAGGTGCCGGTCACGCTGCTCCCCGGGGAATCGCGCCGCGTGGTCTTCCTCCTCGGGCAGGCGAAGGATGTGGACGAGGCGCGCGCTCTCTGCGTCCGTCACGGTCGCGTGGAGGCCGCGGAGTCCGCCCGTGACGCCGCGCTCCAGCTCTGGGACGGCATTCTCGATACGGTCCAGGTGCGCACCCCGGACGACTCCTTCGATCTCATGATGAATCGCTGGCTGCTCTACCAGGATGTGAGCTGCCGGCTGTGGGCCCGGTCGGCCTACTACCAGCCCTCCGGCGCGTACGGCTTCCGCGACCAGCTCCAGGACGTGATGGCCCTCTCGCTGGCGCGGCCCGATCTCTTCAGGGAACACCTGCTGCGCGCGGCGGGCCGGCAGTTCCTCGAAGGCGACGTGCAGCACTGGTGGCACGAGCCGAGCGGCCGGGGCACCCGCACGCGCTGCTCCGACGACCTGCTCTGGCTTCCGTACGCGGTGGCGCATTATGTCCGGACGACCGGGGACACGGGCGTGCTCGACGTGTCGGTCCCGTTTCTCGAGGCCCCGGTTCTGGCCCCGGATGCGCAGGAGGATTACGCGCAGCCGCGGGTCTCGGCCGAAGCGGGAACGCTTTTCGAGCATTGCGTCCGCGCCATCGACAAGGGGTTGACCGTCGGCCCTCACGGACTTCCGCTCATCGGCAGCGGGGACTGGAACGACGGCATGAACCGCGTGGGGCGCGAAGGGCGCGGTGAGAGCACCTGGCTGGGCTTCCTTCTCCACGGGCTGCTGATCGAGTTCGCGCCAATGTGCGGGACGCGCGGCGACGAGGCAAGGGCCGAGCGGTACCGCGGCGAGGCGAGCCGCCTGGCGAACATGCTGGAGCAGTCGTGGGACGGCGAGTGGTACCGGCGCGGCTACTACGACGACGGTGCGCCCCTCGGCTCCTCGCAGGGCGACGAGTGCCGGATCGACTCGATCGCGCAGTCGTGGGCGGTGCTCTCCGGGGCGGTTCCCAATCGCCTCGCGGACCGCGCCATGGACGCCGTCCGCACCCATCTGATCCGGCGCGGGCCGCAGCTCGTGCTGCTGCTCACGCCCCCCTTCGACGTCTCGGCGCAGGAGCCGGGGTACATCAAAGGCTACCCGCCGGGCGTGCGGGAGAACGGCGGCCAATACACCCACGCCGCCCTCTGGGTCGTCATGGCGATGGCCAGGCGGGGGAGCGGGGACGAGGCGCTGGAGCTTTTTCACATGCTCAACCCCGTGAACCACACGAGGTCTGCGGGCGACGTGGCCTGCTACAAGGCCGAGCCGTATGTCGTCGCCGGCGATGTCTACGCTCATTCCGCGCACCTCGGGCGCGGAGGCTGGAGCTGGTACACCGGCGCCGCGGGTTGGATGTACCGCGCCGGCCTCGAGAGCATCCTCGGGCTCAGGCGCCACGGGACGACGTTCGCGGTGGACCCCTGCATCCCGTCGTCCTGGCCCGAATATTCGATTGTCTGGCGGTTCGGCCGCACGCGCTATGACATCGAGGTCTCGAACCCCGAGCATCAGTGTCGGGGGATCGCGGTCGCGGAGCTCGATGGCGTGGCGGTCGACTCCGGCGCCATTCCGCTCGTCGATGACGGCGGCGCCCACCGGGTGCGGCTGGTCCTCGGAGGCCGGAACCGGCCCGCTCCGTTCGTCACCAGCCTGGCGGCGATCGCTCCCGCGTGAACGTCAGGAGGCCCCCGATAGGGTTACACCCCATCGACACCCCCCGAGGCCAGGTCTAGGGTGGACGGAGGTGGAGCCAGATCGGCCCGCCGCAAGAGGAGAACATCGCCATGAGTGCCAAGACCATGCTTGCGATCGCGCTGATTGCGCTCGGGATCATCGCGTTCGCGTACGAAGGCATCAACTATACGACCCCGGGGAAAACGGTCGATGTCGGCCCGATGCACATCACGACCGAGCATTCCCACCATATCCCGCTGCCGCCGATCGCCGGCGCCCTGGCGCTCGGCCTCGGGATCGTCCTGCTGATCGTGGACGTGAAGCGCTTCGCGCCCGCGGGCACACCATGAGGAACCCACGCGAAGGAGATGAGATGAACAGGATCCACGCCAGTCGAAACGGCATCGGAATTCTCTCGGCGGGCCTGCTGCTCGCCGGCATGACCGCCTGCGCTGCGCAGCCAGCGGCGCAGGCCTACACTCCGACGAGCGCGCCCCGTGCCGTCGCCTCGGTGCGGCTCACCATCCCGCAGGGGACGCAGGTGCACGTGACCCTCTCCACCGGCGTCGGTTCCGAGACGAGCCAGGTGGGAGACACGCTCACCGCCACGACCACGGATCCCGTCGTGGTCGGAGATCGGATCGCCATCCCCACCGGCAGCATCATCCGCGGGCAGGTGACCGATGTGGTCCAGGGCACGAAGGGATTGAAGATCTCCCAGAAGGGTGGATCCCTGGTTCTCTCCTTCGACAAAGTCACGACCCCGCGCGGCACCAGCGAGCCGATGTCCGCATCCATCACCAGCATGGCCAGCTCCACCGGTAAGACCGCCGGCATCATCGGTGGCAGTGCCGCCGGAGGCGCCTTGCTTGGAAAAATCCTGGGCGGCAGCACCAAGGACGCTGCCCTGGGTGCCGTGCTGGGAGGCGGCATCGGGACCGGAATCGCCGCGGGCACGAAGGGAAAGGCAGTGAAGATCCCTGCGGGCACCGGGCTGACGCTCACGCTGGATCGGCCCCTGAACATCGCCGACAGGGCGTAGAGTCTTTCTTACCGGGGGGGCAGGGAGCGGGGGAAACCCCATCCCTGCCCCTTCGTGCGCTCCGCCCCCTGCTCCAACA
>JAYUCR010000436.1:0-7700 GCA_043740165.1 Acidobacteriota bacterium
GGTATCTCGGTGAAGTAGTTGGCGACCGCTTCGATCGCCGTGGTGTTGGTCGGGGCGGGGATACCCTTGATGGCGCCGGTGGCGGTGGCCGGATCGATCGATTCGGCGGCCGCTGCCGCCGATGGGGTGGCGGGGTCGTTCGCGGCCTGCGACGGGGGCGGTGTATCGGTCTGGGGCGTGGGCGTCTGGCTGTTCCCGCTGCCTCCGGCGCAGGCACCCAGCAGGAAGAGGGACCCTGCCACGATGCAGGCCAGGACGGCAGTTCTGCCCAGCGACATGGAAACCGGAAATCCGCGACGCCTCATGCTCAAGACCCCCCTAATCGGCGCTGAATGGTACGGTCCGATCCCGGGCAAGTCAAGGCGAGAACGACGGGCCCTATAATGCGCCGGTGTCGCCAAGCCATCGATCGTCCGTCGAACTCCAGCGCGCGCTGCTCGCCGCGTTACGCGGGCAACGCCCGCCCGACGGCGCTTCGGCGCCGGCAGTCGAAGCCTGCCTCAAGCTCTACGAATGCGGCGGCGCCCTCCATCGTGCCTGGAAGGAAGGGAGAGGCGGAGGACTTCCCGAGCCCTGGGCCGGCGCCGCGGCGCGCGCCCACCACAAGACACTGGTCGACAACCTGGCGGCGATGGTGCAGTTCCGCGAAGTCGCGGCGCTCCTCGGCGAGGCCGGGGTCCCCTTCATCCTGCTCAAGGGGGCGGCCTACCTCGCGGAGCTGCACGACGATCCGGGGAGCCGCCCGCTCACCGACATCGATCTGCTCATCCCGGAAGAGTCGGTCCCGCGCGCGGCAAGGGCGCTCTTCGCGCGCGGGTTCCAGGGCGACACCGGGGTCCGGTTTCCCGAGTATCGACGGTTCGAGATGTGGCGCCCGGGGCCGGCGCCGTGCCGCTTCGAATTCCACTGGCATCTCGGGATGCCCGGGCGGATGCGCACGCGGCAGGAGGAGCTCTGGAGTGCCGCGCGGCCGGTGGCGCTCGACGGGATTCCCGCCCTGGCGCTGTCGCACGACACCGCGCTCCTCTACCACGTCGGCCACATGGCGGAGCATTACTTCGGGCCGACCCTGAAATGGGCTCTCGACTTGCGCCGCATGCTGCAGCGCTGGGAGGTGCCGGCCGTCCCCGCCCTGAGCGAGGCATGGGGGCTGCGCGGCGCGATGTTCCTCGCGCTGTCCCACGTCGATCGCCTCTTCCCCGGAGACCCGGTCCTGCCGGCGCTCGAGACCGTGGCGACGCAGGCCCGGCGGCGACGGCTGAGCGGTTTTCTCTCCCGCGATCCGATCGACCTTCTCGACCTCGGGGAGGGGGCGCTGCGCCGGGCCGCGTTTCGCCTGGCGCTGCTCGACAAGCCGGCGGACGCCCTGGCCTTCTGTCTCCATCTCGCGACGCGCTCGGCCGCGTTCGGCTGGAACGTCGCGGCCGGCCGGGGGCGGGCGCCCTGGCTGCCGGCCTCCTGAATTGACCCTCGCAATCCACACGGAATAAACTCACGCCGATGCCCCGCCCCGCAAAGGTTTCACCGCTTCGCTGGACCATTCCGCGACGGCCGCTGGGCGCCCACATGTCGATCGCCGGCGGGGTCGACAAGGCGGTCGAGCGGGGCGCCGCCGTCGGCTGCACCGCGTTGCAGATCTTCACCAAGAGCAGCAACCAGTGGGCCGCCAGGCCGCTCTCCGACGACGAAGCGGAGCGTTTCCGCCAGGGTGTGGCGAAGGCGGGCGTGACCCACGTCGTGGCGCACGACTCCTACCTGATCAACCTGTGCTCGCCGGACGACGCGCTGTGGAAGCGATCGATCGACGCCTGCGCCGAGGAGCTGGAACGCTGCGGCCGGCTCGGCGTGCCGTGGCTCGTGACCCATCCGGGCGGGCACATGGGGGAGGGGGAGGCGTTCGGCGTGCGCCGCATGGCCGAGGCGATGGACCGCATCCACGAGCGCGTGCCGGCGACGGCGGCCTCGCTGGCCCTCGAGACCACCGCCGGCCAGGGGACCATACTCGGCTATCGCTTCGAGCAGCTCGCCGCGGTCATCGAGGCCACGCAGGATCCGAAACGCGTCGGCGTCTGCCTCGACACCTGCCATGTCTTCGCCGCCGGCTACGACCTGCGCACCCGCGGCGGATACGACGACATGCTGCGACGGTTCGACGACACCCTCGGTCTCTCCCGCCTCAAGGCGGTGCACGTCAACGACTCCAAGCGCGAGCTCGGCAGCCGGGTCGATCGGCACGAGCACATCGGCAAGGGACATCTGGGGCTGGAGGCCTTCCGCCCGCTGATGAACGACGAGCGCCTGCTCGGGGTGCCGCTCCTGCTCGAGACCCCCAAGGACGAGACCTGCCGGGAAGACGTGGTCAACCTCACCGCTCTCATGCGCCTGGTGAAGGGGGCCGCGTGACCATCTTGAAGGTGAACGAGATCTTCCACAGCATCCAGGGGGAGTCGCGTCACGCCGGGAGGCCCTGTGTCTTCGTGCGGCTGACCTACTGCAACCTGCGCTGCCTCTGGTGCGACACCGCGTACGCCTTCGAGGAGGGGAGCGATCTGAGCGTCGCGGAAGTCCTGCAGCGCGTCGAGACATTCGGCACGTCGTACGTGCTGGTCACCGGCGGGGAGCCGCTCGCCCAGGCCGGCGTGCATGATCTGATCGCGGCGCTGCTGGAGCGCGGGCACGAGGTGGCGGTGGAGACCGGGGGCAGCCTCGATATCTCGACGCTGGATCGGCGGGTCATGGTGGTGATGGACCTGAAGCCTCCAGGAAGCGGCATGGTCGACAGGAACCGCTGGGAGAACCTGCCGCATCTGAAGCCCCAGGATGAGATCAAGTTCGTGCTCGCCGACCGGGCGGACTACGAATGGGCCCGCGACGCGATCGCCGGCCGCCGCCTGGCGGATCGCTGCGGCGTTCTGCTCTCCCCCGTGCACGGCGTGCTCGAGCCGCGGCCTCTGGCCGAGTGGATCCTGGCCGACCGTTTGCCGGCGCGCCTCCAGGTTCAGCTGCACAAATACGTCTGGCCGGCCGACATGCGGGGCGTCTGATGACGGCGGCGACGGCGCGGCCCCTGGCGGTGGTGCTTGTGAGCGGCGGGATGGACTCCTGCGTGACCACGGCGATCGCCGCTGAGACGCACGAGCTGGCGCTGCTTCATCTGACCTACGGGCAGCGCACCGAGGCGCGCGAGCGCCAGGCGTTCGAGGCGATCGCGCGGCATTACGGGGTGAGCAGGACCCTCGTCTCCGGCATGGACCACCTGAAGGCGATCGGCGGCTCGGCGCTCACCGATGCCTCGCGCGACGCGATCGACGCCCGCCGGGCCGGATCGGAGATTCCCGACACCTACGTGCCGTTCCGCAACACGCACCTTCTGTCCCTCGCCGCCTCGTGGGGCGAGGTGCTGAGGGCGCGCAGCCTGTTCATCGGCGCCGTCGAGGAGGACGGCAGCGGCTATCCCGACTGCCGCGCCGCCTATTTCGAAGCGTTCAACCGGCTCCTCCGGCTCGGCACCCGTCCCGAAACCGACCTGACGGTCCGCACGCCGATCCTGCACCTGCGCAAAGCCGACATCGTGCGCGAAGGGATCCGCCGGAAGGCGCCCCTGCACCTGACCTGGTCGTGCTACACGGAGAGCTCCCTGGCCTGCGGCGCCTGCGAGTCCTGCCGCCTGCGGCTCAAGGGGTTCGCCGAGGCCGGGGTGGCCGATCCGATTGCCTACCGCGCATGAGGCTCGAGGCGTTCGATTTCGACCTGCCGGCTCGGCTTGTGGCCCAGCGGCCGCCGGAACGGCGCGAGGCGGCCCGCCTGATGGTGCTGTCGCGCGCCGCATCCGGAGCAGGACCCGCCACCGGAGAGGAGACGTTCGATCGCATCCCCGAGCTCCTGAAGCCGGGCGACCTCGTGGTGGTGAACGACACGCGCGTCCTGCCGGCGCGGGTCGATGCGCGCAAGCCGACCGGCGGCCGCGTCGAGCTCCTCCTGCTCGATCCGCAGTCAGGTCAGCCGGGCTCGGCCGGCCCCGGATCGATCGCCTGGCGGTGCCTGCTGTCGACCTCGAAGGGAATTCACCCGGGGACCTGTCTTCAGATTGGAGACGATCTCGAGGCCCGTCTCGACGAGGAGCCGGAAGAGGGCCGGGCGCGCGTCTCGTTCCGCGTCGCCCCCGGCGCCGCGCCGGTCGTCGCGCCGGAGGCCGCATCGGGCGCCGCCCCGGCTGCCGAGGGCGAAGACTTGACGGCGCGCCTCTTTCGGCGCGGGAGGATGCCGCTGCCGCCTTACATCCGGCGCGAGCCGCTCGATCGGTTCGACGCGCTCGACCGGGAGCGCTACCAGACGGTCTACGCGGAGCACGACGGCGCCATCGCCGCCCCGACCGCCGGCCTGCACTTCACCCCGGCGATTCTGGAGCGCCTCGAAGAGCGCGGCATCGGCGTTGCCCGCCTCACGCTGCACGTCGGCGCCGGCACCTTCCAGCCGGTGCGCGTGGCGCAGATCGAGGAGCATCGGGTGGAGCCGGAGCGGTTCCGCCTGCCGGCGGAGACGGTCGCCGCGATCGATGCCTGCCGGAAACGCGGCGGCCGGGTGGTGGCGGTCGGCACCACGGTGACCCGCGTGCTCGAGGCCTGCGCCCAGGGCGACGGCCTGCCGCGCGCCGGAGAGGGGTGGTGCGATCTGGTGATCCTCCCGGGACACCGGTTCCGCGTCGTGGAAGCACTGATCACCAACCTCCATCTGCCGCGCTCGTCGCTCCTCATCCTGGTCGCCGCCTTCGCCGGCCGCGAGCGGATCCTGGAGGCCTACCGCGAGGCGGTCGCGCGCGGCTTTCGCTTCTACTCCTACGGCGACGCGATGCTGATCCAGTGAGCCCCTCAAGATGAGTCGCTACGCGTTCTCGATCCTGGCCCGCGATCCGGGGACCGCGGCGCGCCGCGGCCGCATCACGACGCCGCACGGGACGGTGGAGACCCCCGCCTTCATGCCGGTGGGCACGGCGGCGACCGTGAAAGCGATGACGCCCGAGGAGGTGGCGGGCCTCGGATTCGAGATGATCCTGGGCAACACCTATCACCTGACCCTGCGGCCGGGCGAGGAGGTGGTTCGCAAGCTCGGGGGATTGCACCGGTTCATGAACTGGCCGCGCGGCATCCTGACCGACAGCGGCGGCTACCAGGTCCTGAGCCTCGCCGATCGCCGGGCCATCACCGACGACGGGGTGATGTTCCGTTCGCACCTCGACGGTTCGCTCCTGAACATGACCCCGGAACGCAGCGTCGACATCCAGGCGGCTCTGGGAAGCGACATCGCCATGGCGTTCGACGACTGCCCGGCCCTGCCCTCCGAGAGGCACAGGCTCGTGCAGGCGGTGGCGCGCACCACCGCCTGGGCGCAACGTTGCCGGGACCGCTACAAGGAAGAGGGGCGGGCGCTGTTCGGCATCGTGCAGGGGGGGGACGATCCGGACCTGCGCGCGGCGAGCGCCGCCGCGATCGTCGCCATGGGATTTGAAGGCCACGCCATCGGCGGGGTGTCGGTGGGGGAGAGCGCCGCCCGCAGCCGCGACGTCGTCAGGATGACCGCCCCCCTTCTGCCCGAAGCGCAGGCGCGCTACCTGATGGGGATGGGCACGCCGGGCGACCTGGTGGCGATGATCGGCCTCGGGATCGATCTGTTCGACTGCGTTCTGCCGACGCGCAACGCGCGCAACGGCTCGCTGTTCACGAGCACGGGGCGGCTGCAGATCAAGCGCGCCGAGTACAAGGACGACCCTGCTCCCGTGGACGAAGAGTGCGGCTGCGGGACCTGCCGGAATTACTCGCGCGCCTATTTGAGACATTTGTTCATGGCGGGGGAGATCCTGGGATTCCGCCTCAACACGCTGCACAACCTGCACCAGTACGCGGCCGTCATCCGGGCGGCGCGCGGCGCCATCGAAGCGGGCGCTTTCGGCGCCTTCCAGGAGCGCTTCCTGGCGCGATGGCGGGATGCCGGACCTCCGGTTGCGGACCCGTAAATCGGGTGATACCATCCGACCCCGCATGAGCACCCCCGCATCTCTCCGTCGGACCGGCCGCGGCGCCTCGGTTGTGGCGCTGGCGACTATGGCGATTCTGCTCGGGTGCGGCAACGCCGAGAAGAGCGCCCCCAAGGCGGCCCCCCTCGACCCCGGCCAGGTGCTCTACAACCAGGGAAAATACGCCGAGGCGCTGCCGCTCCTTGAGCAGGCCTTGACGACCGACCGGACCGGCACGCGCCTCTACCAGGCAGGCTTCTGCAAGGGGGTGGTGGAGGGGCCGGGAGGGGCGTCGAAACAGAAGCTCTGGGAGGAAGCCGCCCCGCTGCTCGAGAAGGAGATCGCGACCCCCGGCGGGGCGACGCTCGAGCGTCTCTACTACCTGGCCGCGATCAGTTATTTGCGGCAGGATCTCGACGCGATGAGCCGTTACGCCCGGCAGGCGGTCGACCAGATCGAGAAGGGGCCCGATCCCAATTCCCTGACTGGCGAGGACTGGTTCCGGCTGGCGCGGCTGCACGAGTTTCTCCAGGAGGGATCCGAGTCCGAGGCGGCCTACCGGCGGGCGGTGTCGTTCTTCAACAAGACCCCGGCCTTGAACCCTTCCTATCAGGCCCTGACCGTCGCCCGCATCGCCGACCTGGACTACGACGGCCTTCGCTTCGACCTCGCATCGGTCGGTTACGACGCCGCGCTGAAGCTGGTGCCCGGCCTCGACCAGGTGAAACCGTTCCGTTACGGGGTTTCGCTCCTGGCGGTTGGACGGCTGGACGAGGCCGTGGCGGAGTTCGCGAAGGACCGCGACCCCGAGACCGTCACCGAATCGCAATACGCCGGCGACCTGGCGCGCAAGGCGAAAGCGGCGGGAGGGCTGGTGACCGCCGATACCGACGGCGTGACGATCGCCGGCATGGCGCTCGATGGGCTGGAGGAGCGCATCCGGAAATCGGGCACGGTGTTCCGCGCCGCGCGCGAGAAGAACTCGTACAAGACCGGCGATTCCCTCACCGCCGAGCTGGCCGAGGCGCAGAAGCACTTCGCCTCCCTCCTGCGCGAGCGGTTCCTGCAGACCCGGGAGCTGCAGGAGTTCTGCCTCAAGGAAGGACTGGCCGACCTGGTACGCCGTTGAACCTCGAAGGCCCGGTCGCCCTGCTTGGCGACGCCCACCTGCGCGAACAGGACGCCGAAGTCGCTGCGTTCGTTCGTTTCCTCGACACCCTGCCCGCCGATCTGACACGGCTCGCCATTCTCGGAGATCTGTTCTCCGCCTGGATCGGCCGTCCCGAGCTCGAGCGGCCGCATCAGCGCCAGGTGGTGGAGGCGCTGCGGCGCCTGCGGGCGCGCGGTTGCGGCACGGTCTACGTGGAGGGAAACCACGATTTCTTCCTGCGCGGGATGATGGCCGGGGACCCGTTCGACGACTTCGCCGAGGATACCCTCGACCTGAACCTGGCGGGATGCCGCGTTCACCTGGCGCACGGCGACATGGTCAACCGGCACGACCACCAGTACCGCTCGTGGCGCGCCCTCAGCAAGAACCGCTTCCTGTTCGCCGCCTTCAACCTGCTCCCGGTCCGCCGCCGGCAGCTCATCGTCGACGACCTGGAGCGCGGCATGGCGCGGACCAACATGGAGTTCCGCGGTGGGTTTCCGGTGGCCGAGTGCCTGGCCTACGCGCGGCCCAGGGTGC